>SKJD01000006.1 GCA_007116095.1 Candidatus Hydrogenedentota bacterium | reverse complement strand
TGTCAGGAGCCTGGTGCTGGACAACGGCGAAACGCAGATCGCCCTGGTGCTGGTCGATAGTTGCATGATTCATCAAGACGTCTGCGACGACGCCAAGGCGTGGATTCAGGCCGGTTCGCCCCTGACGCCGGAACGGGTCTGCATCGCCGCCACGCACACGCATAGCGCGCCCTGCGGCGCCCCGGTGTTTCAGAATTCCCCCGACCGGGAATACACGGCGTTCCTGGAATCGCGTATTGCGCAATGCGTCTTGCAGGCCCATGAAGCGCTGGAGCCGGCGGAAGCCGCCTGGGGCGCGGGCAGCCTGCCGGATGAGGTTTTCAACCGCCGCTGGTTCATGGAGCCCGAGGGCATTGCGCCGGATCCCTGGGGTGAGACCAACGACCGGGTCCGCATGAATCCGCCGCGCCAGAGTTCGCATCTGATTGAGCCCGCCGGGCCGACGGATCTCGAAATTCCCTTCCTGGCCCTGCGCCGCGCTGATGGCAGTCCCCTGGCCGTGTTTGCGAACTATGCTCTGCACTACGTCGGCGGCATCCCTGCCGAAACGGTATCGGCAGACTATTTCGGCGTGTTTGCGGATCGCCTGGAGGCGATGCTGGGCGCGGACGATGAGCGGCCGGTCCTCGCCATGCTCAGCAACGGCGCCAGTGGGGACATCAACAACATCGACTTCACCGCCCCGGCCCCGTCGCATGCGCCGTATGAAAAGATGGGGATCGTCGGGGAGAAGGTCGCCCGGGAAGTCCATGCTGCCTGGCAGGACCTGCGCTTCACTTCGGACCTCGCCCTGGACGCCGTCAGCACTACGCTGACGCTGGGCACACGTCGGCCCGATACCGAGGCGCTCGCGGAAGCCCAAAGTATCGTACATGCCGCCGAGGCAGGGGACGGGATTCGAAGTCTGCAAGAAATCTATGCCTGGGAAAGCGCCAAGCTGGCGTCGTACCCCGAGGCGGTCTCGGTTCCCCTGCAAGCCCTCAAGATTGGCGACCTGGCGATGGCCGCCACGCCCTGCGAAGTCTTCGTGGAGATTGGCCTGGCGCTGAAGCAGGCCGCACCCCAGGCCTACTGCATGCCTATCGGCCTCGCCAATGGCTACAACGGCTACCTGCCGACCCGGGAACAGCATGCCCTCGGCGGCTACGAAACCTGGCGGGCCCGTTCGAGCTGTCTGGAAGTCGGCGCCGCCGAGGTGATTCAGGATACGCTGGAACGCATGCTCCGCCGACTTGCATAATGCGTTAAAAATGCAAATAAAAACGTCGGCAGGGCTGTTTATGATAAAATAAGACCCAGTTGCATAGAATTTGTCAAGAAATACAGCCCAAGATACATACAGGAGGCCCATCCATGAAACGCAGAGACTTTATCAAGACCGGTGTGGTAGCCGGGGCCGCCATGGCCGGCGGTACCTTGCAGGCGCAGGAAAATGCCGATGACAGCCTGATAACCGCACCGGGCGTGCTGCCCAAGCGCGCCTTCGGCGATACCGACGTGGACCTATCGGTGATTGGCTTTGGGGGCATTGTCGTGAACGGCCATGAGCAGGCCGACATCAACCGCATGGTGGGGGAGAGCGTCGAGCGTGGCGTGAACTATTTCGACACCGCCCCGGCCTATGGCACATCCGAAGCCCTGATGGGCCCGGCCATTGAGCCCTACCGCGACCAGATTTTCCTGGCGACGAAGACCCAGGAACGCGGCTATGAAGCGACCAAGGCGCTCTTCGAGCAGTCCCTGGAGCTGTTGCGCACGGATCACATCGACCTTTACCAGTTCCACGCCCTGACCAATGTCGAAAACGATGTGGAACCCCTCTTCCGCGAAGACGGCGCGATGAAATATGTCCTCGAGCAGCAGGAGGCAGGCCGGATTCGTTTCATCGGGTTCTCGGCGCACTCGATTGCCGCGGCGAAGCGGGCCTTCGAGCTCTATGACTTCAATTCCGTGCTTTTCCCGGTGAACTTCGCCTCGCATTTCAAGAATGGCTGGGGCCCGGAGATCATGCAGGTAGCCCAGGAGAAGGGCGCCGCCCGGCTCGCGCTCAAGGCCATGGCCATGCAGAAGTGGCAGCAGGACGATCCCAACCGGGATTCTTACAACAAGGCCTGGTACGAGCCCATGACCGACCGGGTACAGGCCGCCATGGGTGTACGCTGGACCCTGAGTCAGTCGGTTACCGCCGCGATTCCGCCCGGTCACAGCGACCTCTTTTTCATGGCGCTGGACATAGCCCAGGAATCCATCGAATTGAGCGAGGAAGAACGCATCCAGATCGCTGCCCTGGCCGAAGAACAAGACCCCCTCTTCCCGGTGGCCACCCCGGCGTAACGGCTGTTGGGCTGTGAGGATAACCCTTGAAGCAATAGGTGGACTTGGTGGACGTAGTGGACAGCCGGATTTATCGTGTCGTTCGCCAGGTCCACTGTTCTACACGGACCCATAATAATCGCGTTGCGCCAGTCCTGTCGACGCAAAGGTAATATGATTCCATGACCGAGAAGACCCACAAAGTCCTATTAATCACCCCGACGACCGCGTCCCAGCGTGCGGCGCTGTGTGCGCAGTACCCGACTTTGCACGTGGTGAATTGCGCCGATGATCGCGATCGCGTGCCCACGGAAGTCCGGGATGCCCATATCGCCTATGGCCGGGTGAAGCCCGAGGAGTTCCCGCTGGCCGAGGCGCTGGAATACATCCAACTGAGTTGGCACGGGGTGGAGAACATGTGCTACCCCGAGCTGGTCGCGAGTAACGTCCAGGTGGCGAATTGCCGGGGTATGTGTAGCCAGAGCATGACCGAACATGTCTTCGCGCTGATCCTGAGTTACTTTCGGGGAATTCCGCAGGCATTCAAGTTTCAGACCTTGCAGACCTGGGTACCGGAGCCTACGGAGATGCCGCTGCTGATGGGGATGCGTATCGGCGTGATGGGCACGGGCAGCATCGGCAACCGCATCGCGGAAGTCGCCCAGGCTTTCGGCTGTCCCTGCATTGGCCTCAATACCCGCGGTGAAGCGGAAGGCCCCTATGAACAGGTCTATGCCCGGGAGGCCCTGCACGACTTCCTCGGGGCCTGCGATATCGTCGTTTCCACCCTGCCGAACACCCCGGCCACCTGCAATATGATGGATGCGGCGGCCTTCAAAGCCATGCGCAAGACGGCGCTCTTCATCAATGTTGGGCGCGGCACGACGGTGGACACGGAAGCCCTGATTGCCGCCCTGGAGCAAAATGCGATTGCCGGGGCCGCCCTGGACGTCACCCATCCCGAGCCCCTGCCCGACAAGCACCTACTCTGGTCCGCGAAAAATTGTATTATCACCCCCCACCGGTCGGGGCTGAATCCCTACAACGGCGAAGTCGCCTTTGCGCTCTTCCTGCGGAACCTGGGTCATTACCTGGCCGGACGACCGCTGGAGAGCCTGGTTGATTTGAAGCGGGGCTACTGACGCAGCGTGGGGGAGTTGTCGTAAAGAAGGGGGGAAGGTCGTCGTATGGGGCCAATGGAATGGGTAATCGGGGCGCTGGTGGCCGCCGCCGCTGGACTGGCGCAGGGCTGCACGGGCTTCGGGCTGGCGTTGATCGCCGCGCCGTCGCTGATGTTTATCCTGCCGCCGACCCTGGTGGTGCCGACAGTCGTTGTACTCAGCACCCTGAACACCTTTATTGTCGCCTGGGACGCCCGCCGACATGTGCGCTTCAGGATGGTTGGGCCGCTGGCGCTGGGTGGGTTCATCGGCATTCCACTCGGCATCACGGCTTTGTTGCACCTGCCCGACGCCCTCATCAAGGTCTTCGTCGGCCTCTTTGTCACGGCCTTTTCCCTGGCCATGCTCCGGGGCTGGAAAAAGCCGCTGCGACACGGCGACCGCCCCAAGGTGCTTATTCCCGTCGGCATCATGAGCGGTTTCTTTGGCGGGAGCACCTCCATGGGCGGACCACCGGTCGTCCTCTTTCTCGCGAATCAGGACACCCAGAAGAACATCTTCCGCGCCAACGTGGTCACCTATTTCCTTACCATCAACATCTACTCCATCGCCCTCTTCACCGCCATCGGCCAGATCACCTGGTCCCTGGCCGGACAACTGGCGGTCCTGATTCCCGCCATGCTCCTCGGCACCTACATCGGCATCCGCTACGCCCACCGCATCCCCGAACAGCGCTTCCAACGCATCGCCATGGGCATCGTGCTCGCCATGGGCCTGCTGCTTTTCTTCACCAACATCATGCCCTTCATCGCCCTTTTCCAAAGCTGAGCCATTGCATGGTGCGCTGGACGGCGTTTATTGTGGGCTTGACAAAATATTGGGTGAAGTTCTGATAGTACCGATCTTGTTGATGCATGATTATGTAGGGGCGCCTACAGAGCGTGTCGATTTTAAACGCAAAGACGCGAAGACGCAGAGACGCAATGGGGATTCATGTTGGCGCCTCGTTGTGTGGTCGGATTCATGCCAAAGGAACATATCGGGGGCAAAGCCAACGCTCGTGAAATATCCCGGAGGGATTGCAGCTTGTAGCGCGGGGTAAGGCCATA
>SKJD01000075.1 GCA_007116095.1 Candidatus Hydrogenedentota bacterium | reverse complement strand
CAGTTAAACGCCTTGACACAATATCTGCGTTTGATTCAAGCCTATAATAAATCGGTGGGCGTGGTGTCTCGGCAGGAGGTTGCGCATCTTTGGGAACGGCATCTCGTGGATAGCCTGAGTCTGCTGCCGGTGCTGGATAAGATATTACCTGTTGGGGGCCATCATCTAGATATTGGCAGTGGCGGGGGATTTCCCGCCATTCCCCTGGCCTTGATGTTTCAGGATCGTAATTTTGACCTGATTGAACGCTCCTCCAAGAAATGCGGTTTCTTGCGGAAAGTAGTAGCCATGATGAGTTCTGAAAACATCCAGATTCACCATGGAATTTTCCCCGAGCTTGCCTTGGGGCTGCGACCCGGTACTATAACCGCCCGCGCCGTGGAGAAGCCTGCACTTATTCACAAGGCAATTGCGAATTTTATGGCTGAAAATACCTGTTTTGTAGCGCAATGTGCGCCAGAAGCGCCATTGTCCTCTGAAATGTTCCACGTGGAACAATATCAGGACCAAATGTCGGCTCGGGGTTGGCGGCGTGGGGACTTGTTCCTGGTTAAGCGTCGAACATCGTAAACATCACAAACAATAGGGGTATGCATGGGGAAGGTGACTATGGTGTCCCATGCCAGAGTTTTCCACAGGCCCCTTTTTTGCAGCATTCCTGATTTCTGAAATCCGTTTAATCCGTGTTGCGCTTTTGCCTGATTTTCTATAGCTTTATCTAAGCGCTTGCCGGACTATTTAAAAATCGTCTTCCGGCGCGGTGTATTGAGTGTAATTCTGCCCAATTTGGCTATTGTGCTGTCATAATTGCTAAAAATGGCGGATTTTTGGCAATATTCTCCTATCAGGTGCTATTCCAGATTCACAAATAGCGATTTCGGCGTTGCCGATGCCCAAACTGTCCCAGCTTCTTGAACGTGTTCCACGTGGAACAACTCTCATATATTATTCGTGCTAACGGGGACTTTTGCACAAGTTTTCCACAGGCTGTTCCGGGGCTTTAAGATGTAGTGGTTTGTGTGCTGTGGGCATGTTTGACTTGACAGGGGCGCTGTGGTATTTTTTCTGTCTGTATCACATTGCATTAAACGGGAGGAATGTACTTGAAGTACCTTATATTATTAGGCGATGGGATGGCGGATTATCCCCTGCCAGACTACGGGGACCGCACGCCTATCGAGATAGCTAACACCACGGCTATGGACATGGTGGCGCAAAAAGGGGTGTTGGGACAGTTTTGTCCCATTCCCGAGGGGATGCCGCCTGGAAGTGACATCGGGAACCTGTCCATGTTCGGATATGATCCGCGTAATGCTTTTAATGGTAGGGCGCCCATCGAAGCGGCGAGTCAAGGTATTTCCCTGGCTCCGGATGAAGTGGCCTTTCGCTGCAATCTCGTTTCGATCCTGGATGGCGTCATGGAAAGCTTCACTGCCAATCATATCAGCACGGAAGAAGCCGCTCCCATTATTGATAGCTTGAACGAGGCCCTTACTGACAAATATCCCGTGCGTTTTCATAGCGGCGTTAGCTACCGCCACCTCTGCATTGTGAAAGCGAGTGAAACCGCTTCTCTGGAAGCCCTGAATACGCTGGCCTGCGAACCCCCACACAATATCACCGATCAGGAAGTTGCTCCCTACCTGCCCCAGGGTGATGCTGCGGTGATGTTGCACGAAATCATGACCAAGGCCCGGGAAGTATTGCGGGATCACCCTGTAAATAAACAGCGCCAGGCGGCTGAGAATCTCCCGGCCACCAATATTTGGCTCTGGGGACAGGGTACTGCCCCAAAAATGCGTAGTTACGCCGAAAAGTTCGGGATCAGTGGCGCAGTTATATCGGCGGTCGATTTGGTGCGCGGTATGGGAGTCTGCGCCGGACTGGAAGTGGTGCATGTACCTGGCGCAACAGGCTGGGTGGATACCAACTATGAGGGGAAGGTTCAGGCCGGACTGAAGGCGCTTGAGCGGCATGATTTTGTCTTTATACACCTGGAGGCTCCGGATGAAACCGCCCACCAAGGCCGCGCCGACCTGAAAATACAGGCCATAGAGGATTTCGACCGGAAAATTGTGGCGCCTTCGCTCGCCTGGCAGGAAAATCATCCTGATAGCCGCATTCTCGTGGCGCCAGACCATTTCACCCTGATTAGCACCAAAACCCACGCTGGCGGCCCGGTCCCCTTTGCGATATGCGGCGCTGGTGTGACGCCCAACAACGCTTCCTGTTACTCGGAGGCCGCAGCGGCGGCTACCGGAATTCTACTGCAGGAGGGGCACCGGTTGGTCCAGCGGCTGATTCAAGACAAAACCCTGAATTTTCAATAGCAATATTTGCATTAATCATATTGTTGTGTCGGGTATGAGCGCTTTGAAAAAAAAGCGCACCTTGTAGCTTCAATCCGTTATACTGGGGATATACATGATTGCCCTGTATTGATGCGAAGAGGAGTTTGTACTGGTGAGTAAGCGAATTGAAATCTATGATACGACGTTAAGGGATGGCGCCCAGGGACCAGGCGTCAAATTTTCGGCTGCCGATCAGCTCAATGTGGTGCGCGCCCTGGATGATCTCGGTGTTTCTTACATTGAAGGCGGGCAGCCGGGCTCGAACCCGAAGGCCGTTGAACTCTTCGCACGCAGCGCCGACATGGAACTGAAACACGCCAAGATGGCCGCATTCGGTAGTACCCGACATCCAAAAGCCGCCGTGGAAGACGATGCGAATATCAAAGCCCTTCTGAGCGCGAATACCGAAGTAATCACCATCTTTGCTAAGTCTTCCAGTTTGCATGCGCGTGAAATACTCAAGGTGGGCCTGGAAGGCAATTTGCAACTGGTGGAGGAGTCGGTCAGCTACCTGAAGTCACAAAACCGTCGTGTTATCCTGGACGCGGAACATTTCTTTGATGGCTTCTTCGAAGACTCGGACTATGCCCTGGCTGTATTGGCCTGCGGCTGGGAGGCCGGGGCGGAGTGCCTGGTGCTTTGCGAGACCAACGGCGGTCGCCTGCCGCATGAAGTAGCCGAAGCCACCCGGCGCGTGCGCGCACACCTGCCCGATGCCCGTATCGGCATCCACACCCACAACGACGCCGGCTGCGCGGTGGCGAACTCCCTGGCTTCGGTCCAGGAAGGCGCCGTTCACGTGCAAGGCACCATCAATGGTTACGGCGAACGCACCGGCAATGTGGACCTCTGCTCCGTGATACCCAACCTGCAAATCAAGATGGGGTATAAGGTATTAACAGAAGAGCAGCTTGTGCGTCTGACCCACACTTCTCATCTGGTAGCTGAACTGGCCAACATGTCGCCCCGGGACCATGCGCCCTATGTCGGGCGTGACGCATTTACCCATAAAGGGGGGATGCATGCGGATGCGGTACGCAAGCTGAAGGCCAGTTATGAACATATTGATCCCCAGGCGGTCGGCAATACTACCCACATTGCAGTGAGTGAAGTCTCGGGACGTTCCAGCTTGATCCAGAAAGCCCAGGAATTCGGCATTGAACTCGATCGTGATGGTGCGGAAGTGCGGCAAATTCTGGAAAGCGTGAAAAAGCTGGAGAACGAAGGCTACGAATTCGAGGGCGCGGATGCGTCACTGGAATTGATTATGCGGCGGGCTATCGGGCGTCACAAAATCTTTTTCAAACCCCTGGGCTACAATGTGCGCATCAGCCATGTGGGTTCCGATCCCATCCTTTCGGAGGCAACGATGAAGCTGGCCTTGCCCGATGGTCGGGTCATGCATACGGTGGCGGAAGGTTTCGGACCGGTCGACGCTTTGAACCAGACCCTGCGTAAAGCCCTGCAGAGCACCTACCCCGAGCTGAAAGAAGTGCACCTGGAAGACTACAAGGTGCGTATCCTCGACGGGAAGAAAGCCACCCGGGCCACGACACGGGTCCTGATCGAATCCAGTGACAAGGTAGCCTCCTGGAATACGGTGGGGGTGTCGGAGAATATTATCACCGCCTCTTACCTCGCTTTGCTGGACAGCATAGAGTACAAGCTGTTAAAAAGCAGTGACTGACTCGCCCGCGTAGAAGGTTTACAAAAAGACCGCGTGTTCGCTGCGGATGCGATCAAAGAGGAAAATGCCCAGTCGTCGCAGCAGGCTGTCCAGGCGCACCAGGGGCAAGCCGAGTACATTCTGGTAACAGCCGTGGTAGCGCGATACAATCAAGCTGCCGGGGCCGTCCACCGTATAGGCACCGGCGCGGTCCAGAGGCTGGACCACAGCCACAAAGCGGTCCATTTCCACTTCACTGAGCTGCCGGAAGGAAACATCCGTAGATTCCACCCCGGTAATCACGTCACGCTGCCCGGCCCGCTGCACGGCGAGTCCGGTCATGACCTGGTGTGTGTTGCCGGATAGCCGTCGCAACATCGCCCGGGCTTCATCCAGGTCGACGGGTTTGGAGAGCACCGCTCCATCAAGAAAGACAAGTGTGTCCGCAGCAATGACTACGGTCCCGGGCGCCACACGCTTGGCCACTTCCCGGCATTTCACCGCTGCGTTGTTCTTTACAATCGCCTCCGGGCTGTT
>SKJD01000095.1 GCA_007116095.1 Candidatus Hydrogenedentota bacterium | reverse complement strand
TTGATCATCCGCGACCCCGCTGGGGTCGGTTTTCTTTGCAAGACCTGATCCCGGGGTATCACCTACGGGCGTTGCACGCCCTCCGGTTCAACCCCGGGCTATTCATCCGTGACCGCTCCGCGGTCGGGCGGTGGTATATCCGTGGGTGATGAACAACTAAAAGGATTTTTTACAAGCCCCGCATGATATGTTGGCGCATGGGCATGCCGTTACGTCAATGTACTCGATGCCTGCCTACGCAGGCATGACGGTGGTGGGGTCGCATGGCGGCGGACGTGTTGGCAACCCAGCAATGTAGGGGCGAACCTTGTGTTCGCCCGCGTGGGTGGGGCTCCCCACCCACGTCTTCCCTGCGAAGGGGTGTGTTGATGAAGTGTTTGCCATATGCCTCTGAGCCACGGAAACGTTCAAAAACTGTGTTAATCCGTGGAGGATAATGCGGACATGTCTGCTGTTAAGGCTGCACGGCTTCCCACGCTTCTGTATAATGGGGCGGCGCTTGTCCGGCCCGCATGCCAGCGTGGGGGCGTTGCTTAATCCATTCAACAATCTTCGAGGACTGATGAGATTCAACACGGCCATATATGTCGTTTTGTTGCTGCTTGTATTGACGGTAGGCGCCTATGCGCGGTTTGCGTTGCTGGATTTGCGCCCGATGCATGGGGATGAGGCGAATCAGGCAGTCAAGTTTATTACCCTGCTGGAAGATGGCGTCTACCACTATGACCCCAACGAACATCATGGTCCCACCTTGTATTACGCGGCGCTCCTGCCGGCCTGGCTCCAGGGTATTTATGATGGCGCTTCGCTTGACGAAGTCACCCTGCGCCTGACCCCGGCGATCTTCGGCATACTTACGTTGTTGCTGATACCACTGCTGCGTCCGGTTCTGGGCCGGGTCGGTGTGGTGGTGGCGATGCTGTTGCTGGCCACTTCTCCGGCCATGGTGTACTACAGCCGCTATTTTGTCCAGGAGACCTTGTTGCTGACCTTGACGATGGGGGCGTTGGTCTTGGCCTGGCGCTACCTCCACCGGCCAACGCTGGCGGCGGCCCTGGGGCTGGGGGCCTGTCTGGGGCTGATGCATGCCACCAAAGAAACCTGTATCCTCTTCTTCGGAGCGCTGGCGCTGGCGGCACTGACGATCTACCTGGTCACCCCGGGGAATCACCGGCTGCAATCCCTGCCGAAAGCCGTGCCCCCGAAACATTTGCTGGCCATGCTGTTGACGGCGCTTGGGCTGTCTGTCCTGCTTTTCAGCGCCTTTTTCACGTATCCACGAGGGATATTGGATTCTGTCCTGACCTATGTGGACTATGCGGCGCGCGCCGAGGGAGAGGGCAGTGCTGCGATCCATGAGCAACCCTGGTACTACTATCTTTCCCTGTTGCTCTATACCCAGCGAGAAGTCGGGCCACGCTGGTCGGAGGCGGGAATATTGCTGTTAGGCGTGCTGGGGATGCTTGCGGCCTGGTGGCCGTCGAAGCGCGCCGACGCAGCAACGCATCCGGCCCGGCCCTATCTGCGTTTTCTGGCCCTCTACACCTTGTTGCTGACGCTCTTCTTCAGTGTAATTCCCTACAAGACCCCCTGGAATCTGCTGGGCTTTCACCTGGGCTTTATCCTGCTGTCCGGTTTTGCATGCCAATGGCTGTGGCAGTGTTCCCGGCACTGGGCCTGGCGCAGCGCCTGCGGGGTGTTGATTGCGCTCATTACCGGGCATCTGGCTTGGCAAAGTCACCTGGCCAACACACGTTATCCCGCCGATCCGCGCAACCCCTACGTCTACGCGCACACCAGCACGGCGTTCATGCGCTTCGTGGCGCGGGTGGGGGATATCCAGGCGGTGCACCCCGAGCCGGAGAACATGCTGGTGCGGGTGATGCAGCCCGATGGCGACTACTGGCCGATCCCCTGGTATCTACGCGGCGTCGGGCAGGTGGGCTACCACCATGACTTGCCGGAACAGGCCGACGCCGACATCATCATCGCCGACATGGCGCTCATGGAGCCGCTGGAAGCGCGCCTGGCGGGGGACTACCAAATGGAGGCGACCTCCCTGCGGCCGGGCGTGCTGCGCCTGGTCTTTATCGAGCGCGCGCTCTGGGACCGCTTTATGGAGGACCGCCGCTGAGGGGTGGGCGCCGCGTAAGCCGTCAACTCAGTGGTAGCGGCCCAGCAGGTCATTCACACGGATGCGGACGATGTCCAGAAACATCTGGCCCGCATCCCGGACCGGATTGACCTTGGAGCAGGGGTCGTCCCGCCATCGGATCGGGATTTCGGTGATGACGTAGCCGAGCTGCTTCGCAATGAAAAGCAGTTCCACGTCAAAGCTGAAACCCCATAGCGTTTGACGCTTGAAAATAGCCTCCGTGGCGGCCGCCGTGAAGCCCTTGAAGCCACACTGGGTGTCCTGGTAGCGGGAGAGCCGCATAAGATGTAGGAGAATGTTGAAGGTGCGCCCCATGAACACCCGGTACCAGGGCTGGAAGATCACCACGTCCGATTCCGGCAACGAGCGCGATCCAATCACCACATCGGCGCCGTTGGCAAAGGCTGGCCAGAGGTTCTCCACCTCGTCAATAGGCGTAGCGGCGTCGGCGTCATAGAAGACCCGGTACGCCCCCTTTGCCATGTGCAGCATGCCGTAGTTGACCGTGTAGCCTTTGCCGCGGTTGATGTCCAGGGTGAAGACCTGCAGCGAGACCCGGGCGTTGGCCCCTACATCTTCAGCGCGCTTCATGATGTACGCCTCAACGATGTCCCGGGTGGTGTCGTTACTGCCGTCGTCCACCACGATCACTTCACTGGCGTAATCCTGTTTATCGAGATAGGCAAAGACCTTGTCCAGCGTCTTGCCGATTCGGTCGGCTTCATTGAATGCCGGAATAATCAAGGACAGGCGTTTAGAAAGACGATTTTTCTGGTCCGTTTCAGTCATCTTCAGTCCCCGTTTGGGCTCCCGACCGTAGCAAGTCGTCTGGGGTCAGGAGTTGTACTATCGTGCATACAACACCCGGAAGCGATTGGTGCGCCCTTTCACTTCCGGGTGTAAGCCATCATGCTTGCGTTACCGCTTTACCTTGCAATAGGGGGTCGAATCGCCCTGGGCGACTCAGTCTTCCAGCGGCCGAATCCAGATGTTGCGGAAGGCCACCCGGTCCCCGTGGTCTTGCAGCAGCAGCGGGCCCATGGCCGACTCGACATCGCTAACACCGCCTGGTGTGGCGTGTTCCATCACGAGATCATCATGGATCAGGATGCCGTTGTGCTTCACGGTGATGACCGCATGCTCGACCTTCTCCCCGTCCTCATCGAAGCGCGGGGCGCGGTAGGTGATGTCGTAGGTCTGCCATTCGGTTGGCGGCAGCGTGGCGTTCACAATCGGCGCGGAAATCTGGTAGATACCGCCGCAGTAGTTGTCCCGGGGCAGTTGGCCGAAGCTGTCCAGCACCTGGATTTCATAGCGGCCATGGACATAGACGCCGCTGTTGCCCCGGGCCTGGCCGCGGGCATGCGCCATCAGGGGCGTGCGGAACTCGACGTGGATTTCCGTGTCGCCAAACTCTTCAATGGTCTTGAGGTTGCTGCCGCAGACCTCCATCGCGCCGTCGCCCGTCAGGCACCACTTCTCATTCGGCCAGCGTTCCCAGTGGTCCATGTGATTGCCGTCAAAGAGCAGCATGGCGCCCTTCGGCGGCTCCATGCCCAGCGTCGGCGACTCCAGGAAGACGCGGGTCAGCGAAAAATCAACCGAGCGATCCGCGTTCTCAAAGCTGCCCTCGAATACCTCGTCCTGCACCGTGGCGTTGAGCGTATAGCTGCCGCCCAGGTTGGAGCCGAAGTCCAGGTCGCCCTCAAAAGTCAGCACCAGGTCCTCTTCATCGGCCACGCCATGAATCTGGACGCGCTCCTCGAAACTTTGCCAGCCGCTGTCCGAGCCCACAAAGAAAACCGCCCGGTAATGCGGGCCGCCCTCCGCGATGACCTCGGCGCGGATGTCATAACTCTGGAACGGGGACGAAAATTCGCCATGATAATTCCCCATGAAGGGGTGGCGGTCCTGGGCCAACGCAGCCGAGGCCGCCAGGGCAAAAATCGCAGTACAACACAACAATATTCTCAACATCTACCAATCCTTTCCTTACACATGCAAACTTCGTTGGGCGCCCCGTGTCGGGGACATGAAAACCTGGCCGGAAATCCAACCGCGCAGTATAGAATACCCCGCAATTCCGGCAAGCAGCATCATGGGTAGCAATGTACCGAATTGAACCGGTGGATTTCCAGTTCCAGTGGACCGGGTCGACACTTACGAAAGCTGCCTCCGGGCCACTACCGCCAGCTATGTCCGCAATATCGCGACTCCACCGCCGTTATGCGTATAGTGGAGTAGCGAAGTTCACTTCGCTCCCTTCGTGCAACGCACGAAGGTGGTTCAGCACAATGGCCCATGTCGCCAACACGCCCGCCGTATCGCGACACACCACCCCCGTCATTCTTATATGGAGTAGCGAAGCTCGCTTCGCTCCCTTCGTGCAACGCACGAAGGT
>SKJD01000048.1 GCA_007116095.1 Candidatus Hydrogenedentota bacterium | reverse complement strand
TATGAGCGCAGCGTATAAAACAGACCCTTGTAGCGATATCACGATTGAACAGATGGAGCTGTTTCCCGTGCGGTATCCAACGGTGATGCGCTTCAAGTTTTTTGAAGGACCAACTTCCGGAAGCGGCCGCCCGGCGGTGATAATCAAACTGACGGCAAGCGACGGAACGGTAGGCTGGGGGGAAAGCGTCCCCGTGCCCCGCTGGAGCTATGAGACCTTTGAAGGTGCGGTGGCTACCCTGGAGCACTACATCAAGCCGATAATTTTGGGTATGAATCCCTTTGATCTGAAGGGCATCCATCAGGCGATGAACCGCGAAATCGCCAATGGCTTTTCTACCGGCGCGCCCATTACCAAGGCCGGGGTGGACATGGCCATCTACGATCTGATCGGCAAGCACCGCGGGATGAATCTGGCTACGTTGCTCGGTAGAACAACGCCCGATGATCTGCTGTTAAGCTGGACCCTGAATCCGGCAAAGCTGGAGGATACGCCATCCCTGATTGAAGCGGGTAAGGAACGGGGTTTTTCCCATTTTAACATCAAGGTCTCGCCGGATCCCGAGACGGACCTGGCCTTGTGCCGTATGGTGAAAGAGCTGGTTCCGGAGGGTTTTCTTTGGGCCGATGCCAATGGAGGGTATGACCCGCCGGACGCCATGTCAATGGCCAAGAAGCTGGCCGAAGCCGGCGCGGATGTCTTTGAGCAGCCCATGCCCATCACCCGCATCAGCGCCTACCGTGAGTTGCGCTCAAAAAGCCCCTTGCCCATCATTATCGACGAGGGGGTTGTCGCCCCGGCGGATTTACTGGAATTCATCCGGCTGGGGATGTGTGATGGCCTGGCGATGAAGCCGGCGCGCTGTGGGGGGATTCGTTCGGCAGTACGCCAGTTGGAGCTGGTCGAGGATGCCGGGCTGATGTTTCTGGGCAGCGGACTGACCGATCCGGATATATCGCTGGCGGCGTCCCTGATACTCTATGGCGCTTTTGGGCTTAAATATCCGGCGGCCTTGAATGGTCCGCAATTCCTGGGCGAGAGTGTCCTGAGCAATCCTTTCAATCCTGTTCAGGGACGCCTGCCCATTCCCAAGGGGCCGGGCTTGGGTATTGAAGTTGATGAAGAAAAAGTACTGGACTTAATGGAACGTTCAAAACGTTGATGGTCTTAAAGGAGGTTCACTATGGGTTTGTTTAACACCGTGTTGCTGAGCTGCCTCTTGAGCAGTGCACCTGGATTTGTGGTGCAGGAAGATGGCGATACCCTCACCTTGATGGATGGCGATGTCCCCGTATTTGTCTACCATATCGCGCCGGTGTCCGCTCCGGAGGAAGCGCCACAGGAATTGACCCGGGCTGGCTACATCCATCCGCTCTACGATCCGGCGGGAGCGCCGTTGACCGAAGATTACCCGGCGGACCACTACCATCACCGTGGGGTCTTTACCGCCTGGCCGGATGTGCGTGTGGGGGATCGCACGATGGATGTCTGGTTGGCGCGGGACGCCCGGCCGCATGTCGAACGCTGGGAGCTGCTGCGTTTGGATGACGAGCAGGTCATGCTGCGTTTCCATACCTTCTGGAGCTTCGATGAGACGCCCGATATGCCCCAGGTACGGGAAACACTCGAACTGAAGGTCTTTGCCGCGGAAGATGGCGCCCGCGCAATGGATGTTTCCATGCATTACACGAACAGCAGCGATGAAGTCGTGAGCTTTCACGGCGCTCCGGAAGCGAACAAAGGCTACGGCGGCCTAAATATCCGCCCTGACGCCACACGGCAACCGCTGACCTTTACCACGGCAATGGGTGTCTTGGACGAAGACAGCCTGCATATTGAGACCCCCTGGGTGGATGTCTCTTATCCCGTGAGCGCGGAGGAGCCCGAAGGCGCGCAGTCCGGTGTGGCCATTTTTCAGCACCCGGAGAACCCGGGCTTTCCGCACCCCGGGTGGATTCTGCGTCACTATGGTTTTCTGGGCGTGTCCTGGCCCCATACCGAAAGCCATGATCTTGCGCCGGGCGAATCGTTTGCATTGCAATACCGGATTCTGACCCACCAGGGCGATGCAGATAGCGCCGGGGTGGCCGGACATTTCGATGCCTACCAGGCAGCTATTGCGGAATAACAAAATCGGAAATATGGGAGATATTCAGGTAGCGCGATGAAGGGAAAGCTGGACAAACAAATGGAGTTCCGGTTTGGCGACGGAAGTGATGTTGTGGAAGCGAAACCGCTGCCACCGGAAGAATTTGGGAAAGAGCGTGAACAGGCGACCAAAGAAAAACTGTCGAAGTTACTTTTCCATAAATCCGGTAAGCAAGTCACCGTAGCTATCCAGCGCACCCGGCGGACCATGTTGTCGCTGCGTCCCAATCGCAATGCATATGACTTGCGGTATATATTGCGGATAAACCCGGTGCTGCTCTATGCGCCGTCCGAGATTCAGCGCGTGCTGGTTGAGTGGGTGCGTAATCCCCAAGACGAAACGTGTCTTAAAATCTTGCAAAATTATGTACGTGAAAACTCAGACAAGATAGAGGTACGCCCCCGACTCACCTTCGAGAGTTTCTTTTATCAGGGGAACTATTACAATCTAAAGGATTTGCGGGACGAGGTGAATGCGGATCATTTTAACAACACACTCGAGGTGTCAATATGTTGGAGCCGCAAGACCAAACACGCGGGACGGCAGCGCTCTATCCGGCTGGGCAGCTATGTGCCACAAGATCACCTGATCCGTATTCATCCGTACCTGGATAAGAAGTTTGTTCCGGATTTTCTGATTCGGTACATCGTATTCCATGAAATGCTCCATGCGAAACTGGGTATTCAGATGGGCGCGAACGGGCGAC
Source organism: Candidatus Hydrogenedentota bacterium (assembly GCA_007116095.1). GTDB lineage: Bacteria > Hydrogenedentota > Hydrogenedentia > Hydrogenedentales > SCBR16-9 > SCBR16-9. The sequence continues at coordinate 1,718 of SKJD01000048.1, read as the reverse complement.
GTGTCATACACTCCAAAGAATTCAAACTGTTGGAAGCAGCGTATCCCGATTATGATCGTGCGGTGGCCTGGCTCGATAATAAAAAAAATATGGAGCGGTTGTTGTGTGGGTAATCCATCAGCGATCCTGGACAGGGCGTATCATGGGTATATGCCTTGCCATTTTTTTGCTCCTTAGCTTGGCGGCGATCGGCGAGACAGAGGATCAGAGTGGTGTTACAGCGCCATCATTACTTCTGTTGGAACAAAGTCAAGGGCTTTTGGGCGCCGCGGAACAACTCTATGCCTTGGAAATGCGCGGGGGGGAGATAACGACAGCGCCAGCGGTACTTTATGGCCAGCGCCCCATAGCGCCCGTGCAGACTGCTCCTGATCAACCTTATGCCGTGATCAGCACAGGCTTTCCCCGGCAGGGTAATTTGCATGCGGTGCAACGCAACTGGACCTACACTGCGGCCATTTCCTTCTCCCCGCTACAATTACTTCCCGAGCCGCCCTACCTGGGAGACAGGGATTACCGCACCCAGATAGTAGGGCTTCTACCCGATGAGTCAGGGGCGTCGCAGCACGATTGGTTGCTGCTGGCGTTTCCCGGCGCAGCAGGCGAACAGGGCGCCTTGATCGTGTTGTCCACATCGGATGATTTAACGGAACTGCGCCATACACTGCCGGGGACGCCACTGGACGCCATGGTCCTGCCTGACACAGCCCCGTATGCAGGGCAGGTTGTCCTTTTGTATCAGGAGTCGTCGTCCCAGCAGCTTTATATACGTATTCAGGACCCGTACAGCGGGGCGGTGTTGCTGGAAGCTGCGCTCGATGAAGCGGCGGGACTGCCGGAGCGGGGGGATATCGTAGCCCTGCAATACACCCCGAATTCCAGGCTCCTCTGGATAGCGGTTTCCGGCTTCGATTTAGAGCGTAGTGGCGATACGGCGCTTACCTGGGTGAATGCCTATGATTTGTTGGCAGAGCGCTGGCATACGCCCGTTGTAGTGACCGGCGTGCTCAACCAGCATAGCCCGGCTCTATTCCCGTTGCCCCATGCACGTTGTTGGATACCCACCCGGACTCCCGGCACGCAATTCGGTTATGTCACCGAGCTGAGCGCGGAAGCCCAGCCGGATGCCACACAGTTGACCAAGACTGCGGAATACCCCCTGACCAATGTCGAGGAAGAGATTTTACTGGCGCCTGATCCGGAATCCGGGGACCTCGCGGTGGCTTGGGGGCGACGTTTTGAGCTTTGGCCCGAGGGAAGGCGCGGAGCCAAAAGCAGTACGCAGCGACAACTGGACCAATCGCTCGTGCAGCTTATTCGGCAGGGTGGAGAAATTTATTTGATGAGTCCCCAGGTGCTGTATCGCTATGCAGGCGCGGAAGCGCCATTGGAAGCTGTCTACAGCGCACAACTCGGCGTACTTTGTCACGCAGTGTTGTTGCCCGATACCTGGGAGTACTATGCATCCGAGGATGCGATCCACACATCACCTTTGCAACTGAATGTACGCAAGACCCAGTACTTTCGTGGGGAAGCCGTCGGGCGGGAACTGCATGAGCTGCACATCCATCCAGTGGGAGACAATGCGGAGGAAGCAACTTGGCGTATCGGCTACGATCAGGAGGCTATGCCCTGGTTGCGCATGCACCCGCGTTCCGGGCGCGGACCGGGCTATGTGTACATGGGCATTGATCCGGGGCTCTATGTGCCGGAATCGG
>SKJD01000031.1 GCA_007116095.1 Candidatus Hydrogenedentota bacterium | reverse complement strand
CACCGGTCTTGGCAAGCACCATCGTGATGGCGCTCGTCAGCGTTGTCTTACCATGGTCTACGTGGCCGATCGTGCCTACGTTTACGTGCGGCTTTGTCCGCTCAAACTTTGCCTTGGCCATAATGTCCTACTCTCTCTCCGTGCGCCTTGGCTTTATCATTGCCGGCACCAGCGATTTTGTAATTCAATCGACCTGAAGCCAGCTGAAAGCGGCGCGTAAGTAATGTAAACGATGAACCCAATTACCACACATACCGCCGCAAGCGGCATTGTGGAGGGAAGAAATAAAAGAAAAATACAACAATGGAGCCCACGAGCAGGTTCGAACTGCTGACCCCTTCCTTACCATGGAAGTGCTCTACCAACTGAGCTACGCGGGCCCCGAAAAGGTTAAAAATGGAGCGGGAAACGGGTCTCGAACCCGCGACCCTCAGCTTGGAAGGCTGATGCTCTACCAACTGAGCTATTCCCGCTTGGTATAACATTACCGCCGTCATAACGGCTTGCAAAGCAAAAGAAATGGTGGAGGATGTTGGATTTGAACCAACGTAGGCGTTAGCCAACGGGTTTACAGCCCGTCCCCTTTAGCCACTCGGGCAATCCTCCGTGCCAAAACTGATCGCTACTGAGCAGTAGTGAAATATACTGTAAAATATTGTTATCCATTCCTGACGCAACCAAGATTAAGCCGCCACGCCAAGTATGTAACTGCGTCAATGGTTGCGACATAGTACACAACAAAGGTTGCCCATGTCAACCATTACGCCCAATTTTTGTGCTAATCACCAGTATGCGCGTTACACAGGCTCTTCATTGGGCATTACGCCCGAACCCAGCCCCAGGTTGCCTGGGGCCAATTTGCATCCGGATCACATCCGAGGCCATAGACCGCGACAAGCGTTAACGACCGTCAACACCCAAAGTATACCTGAAGTCTCCACTTACCGGCGATATGCAGCGTAAGCAAGGCTCCCGACGGTGTCGGTCGGTCCTGTAAACCCCGGCCCCCCGGCCGCCACATAGCCACCACTCTGCCCCGTGACATCCGGACTTATCCAAAATGCATACAAAGCGCCCTGCGTCATTTCGAAATGAATGCGTACGGGCTGTCCGACGAGGCTTTCCAGGTCAGTCCCCCCTTCCCAGCGCAACTCCGTGAGAGTACTGTCTCCGTGGAAGGGAATGCTGTTTTCCAGGCTAAACGGCGCGACCGGACGCCCATCGACATCCCGGATTTCCGCACGCAGGCTGCCTTCCGGCACATCCGCGTTCACAAAAAGATGCTTGCCCGAAAATTGCACTGGCCGCGTCAACAAGGCAGCCGGCGCTTCCCCGGCTTCCATCGAGGCAAAACCATCCCGACGCAGCTTGGCTACTCCGGTAGCGGATCGTTCGTACAGGCCATTCGAGGTCAGCGCCTTGTCTTCGTCCCCGCGGAACCCGATGTAATAGAAATAGAGCTGATCGCCCATGATAGCGCACAGACCACCCACCGACTGAATATAACCCCGATCCCAGACATCCCGACGTTCTGCCGGAATGTGCATACGGCGGTCCGGTCGGTCCCAGTGGAACCCATCCCGGCTGTAGGCGAAATTCAGCTCGGTTATTTTTGGCAGGCCGGCCTCGACGCAAACGCGGTTGTCCGGGCCATGATGGATTTGGTAGAAGCCCAGCATGATGCTTTCGTAGGCCACCGCGTCAAAGTTGTACAACTGCGGCGTTTCCCGGGTCAGGTAATCCACGGTATCCGCATGGTCCGCCATCAACCAGTCGACCCGGTCCGCTTCTTCCCATTGCGCCCCGCCCATGAAGTCATCGGTTTCGTAATACATCCGGGCGCGGCCCCGCTCAACCGGGTAGTTGGGGTAATGCACGCCATACCGCAGGCTGTACACCCACTTTTTACGGAAGGGGTTGTAAAAATGCGTACTGCGATCACCGGCAATACCGGTTTCCAACCGCTCGTTCCAATGAATTCCGTCGGGGGAAGTGAAGCTCGTACCGGATTGCGGCGTGCCGGGCGGCTGCACAAACATCGTCCAACGCGCCTCCGGAGGCGCATCCCAATCGGGCGCCACCGTCCAGGAATCAGGCGTAATGTCCAACGGCGAGACCTGGTTCGTGCCAGGCCGGATGTCGAATTCAGGGCGCTCCCAGTGCAGGCCATCCTTACTGGCGGCCAGGGCGATCGGACCGAACCAGGAAGTCTCGTACCACATGTGGAACTCCTGAAGCTCCGGGCGCCACCAAATGCCCCCACTCTTTGGAGCCGCGCCGGCGTTGCCATGTCCATAGGGTTTCTCATGGTCTTCCGGGCTGCCAAACTCCAACGGGGTTTCAGGTTGCAACACGGGATTGCCTTCGTACTTCTCCGGCATGTGAAAGACCCGCTGCATATCTGTTTCTTCAATCAGAAAATCATCAATGAATAACTGCCTACCGACATCAATAGCGACAACTTCGGGGGGATAGGTCAGGTAGGGCACGGGCATGGGCGCGGTGTCGGCCGGGTCTATTGTCGGCGGCCAGGCTTCCGGGAGCACGATGCCGTTGTACAAGGTTTCCCCCGTGTTGTTCTGCCAGGCATACACATACGGTGAGGGCGCAGGCTCAAAGCCCAGCGCGACCACCCATTTATCGAAATGGTAATGCTCTCCAGCCGCAACTTCCTTCCCCCACACCTGCACATGGTCCCAGTCTTCCTCTCCGAAGAGCTGAAAGGCCGACACATCCAACAGCGCAAAGCCCTCGGCTTCCAACGCCGGACGGCTATCACTACCGCGCGCATCGGAATAGGGCGTGAGCATCAACAGCCAGCCCGACTCAAGCACCTGGAGCGTGGTCGTATCGATCGAACTCACCCAGAAGTTCAGCCCCTGCAACTTCTCCGGACATTCCTTCACCGTGTACACACGATCGTTGAACAAACGCGCCCCGGGCTCAAAAGCAGCCACTTCGCCCATCCCGGTGAAATACACCCCCGCCAGGGACGCCGAAAATTGGTCCGGAAGCGCACGAGGCGCTTCTTCCGAAAACGCCATACCGGTAAGCAACGCACCCGAAACAAGCCACATCATATTGCTTTGAAATTTCAAACGAGTATCCTCCCCCGCTTTTCTTGCTGACAACCTGCGCAAACCGCCCTGTAAGCTGCCACGCGCCTCGGGCTGCCACTTCATTGTAGAATTACCAGCAGAAACATTCAAATCGCCCAGGACTGCGGCAAGCAAGTCCTGGGCGGAAGTAGGTTATTAATTATCTCGAAAGCATACACGCTTTGTCGGCGGTTCAGGCCTCCAGGGCGTTAAGGATTTGCTCGGGGGTATTTTCGGTGTTGAGCGATTCTGCAAAGGCGGCCTTCGCGGGAGAGACCTTGCGGCCGACTTCTTCGTAGAAGGCGTTCTTGCTCGGCACATCCTTGAAGTTGGATTCCGCCCAATCACTCAAGTAGCCCATGCCGGCCTGCTGCTGCAGCAGGGTGTGGGCATAAACGATGTGCGTGCCCCGGAGAAAGTCTTCGTGCACCACCTTCATCTCGGGCGCCTCGAAGGTATCCACGAACTTCTGGCCGTAGGCGTTCATTTCGGTGCCCACGATGATTGGCATGTGCCGCTCGTTCAGCTTCTTCACGAAGTCATGGAAGTTCTTGACCTTGATTTCCTTCGTGGCCGGGTCTTTGATGTTCCAGTTCCGGTCGGGGATGATATTCGCGGCGACCACGCCGGTGGACTGCATCAGGTCGAGCATTTCGTCGATAGCCTGCTCCCCTTCGGAGGTGCCGTCGAGCCAGGTCATGCAGGGAATGGCGCCGGCGGCCTTGGAGAAGGCGTTGACGTCCTGGATGCGCGGGAAATCATCGCCGTCCGGCTCGACATAGCCCACGCCGCCCTGCTTCATGGTCTTCGAACGGATCAGCCCCTGGAAAGCGGGGCCGTCGTCCAGGATCTTGGCGACTTCATCCTGCGCCACGCCAAGCTTCTCGGCCCAGAAGGCAGCCCGCTTGTCAGCTTCGGGAAACAGCTCTTTGGCCTTGTTGTCATACGCGACACAGACATGCCGCTCGGTCGCGTTGCCCTGGGGGGTCAGGGGCAGGACGTCTTTTTCATAGTCTAGCTTGACCGGGTCCAGAAATTCATTCACCCGCTCCAAGAGGCCGAGGTTCCGGTTCTGGGCGATTTTCTGGAGCTGCTTGATCAGCGCATCATCCGCGACCTGGGTCGACGGAAAGCCCACGCCCATGTGGTAGGCGATACCCGGTTCACCGGGCGAGCTGATCTCGCGGGAGCTGAACTCCGGCACGAAGATGCGTGTTTCCATCCCGGCGCAGGCGCGCAGCCCGACCAGGTGGCAGGCTTCCAGGAATTCATCGACTCCGTCGAGCACATCGAAGTCCACCAGGCCCATGGCATAAAGGCCTTCGCAGCGTCCCTTCCAGGCCAGGTAGGTCGGCGAGTAGCCGTAGCCGTTGAATGAAAAGAAAGTGTGGCAATGTAAATTAAAGTCACGGCTTTGTTCAGGAAAGGTAATATTTCCCGCATGCGCCTCCTCCAAGAGGGCTTGCAAGGCCGCACGGCGTTTTT
>SKJD01000210.1 GCA_007116095.1 Candidatus Hydrogenedentota bacterium | reverse complement strand
GCGATTTCCTGAATCTTCCCGGAATAGTCGCCATCGACGTTAAAGAACCCTTGCCAGTACCCGCTGTGCGAGTCCGACGGGCAGGCGTTGATGGCGGGATCATTCCAGTAGTCCGGATACAAGGCGCCGCCGTCGAAGTTCATCAGCGCGGTGGTCGTGGAGGACTGCACCAATGAGGCCTTCGGCGGGAAGAAGCCCCGGTTTTCGTTGCCGTACATCTTGAAGATGACGCCGAACTGCTTCAGGTTATTGGCGCAGGAAGCGCGACGAGCAGCCTCCCGGGCGCGGGCCAGGGCCGGCAAGAGGATGGCGGCCAGGATGCCGATAATGGCAATCACCACCAACAGTTCGATGAGCGTGAAGCCCTTCTTTTTCTGTGTAAACATACCCTTCTCCAATGTTAGTTTTGATTCAATACCAATCCGGTTACAATCATCGATACAATAACAAACGTAAGGTCAAAGTACTCATGCAATTGGTACCGCATTCGGCCCGATAACGCCTCCTTTGGTTGTTGCCGCGGTTTCTATGTTGGTAACCGGCGTTTCCTCCAGGAAAAAACCGGTCATGGGGCTGGAATCGCGGATTCGCAATCGTCCCGACAAGGTCAGATGCCGTCCCGAAGGCGCCAATCCATTCAATTCGTCAAAGAGCATACAGGTCGCCTGTTCGGCGAGTAGTTGCTGGGTGACATCGAATGCGGTAAGGCGCGGGGACATGTGCTCAAAGGCGTGATCGTCGCCATAGACCACCACCTCCACGTCCGCTGGACTGCGCAACTTAAGCCGCTGCATCTCCCGTGCGACATGCAGGGCGAAGTCGGGCCGACCGATTATCAACGCCGTGGGAGCAGGTCGGACCTCGAAAATCTGCCGGGCGCAGGCTTGCATGTGCGACACATCGAATGAGCCCGCCAGCACGTAGTTTTCGCAGAAAGGCAGCCCGTGCGCCATGAGGGCTTGTTGATACCCCGCCAGCCGCAATTGACTCAACGGCGCTTGAAAGGGCTCGGCCAGAAGCAGGCCGATGCGGGTATGGCCGGCCTGGACCAGGCACCGCGTTATTTCCTGGTGTACCGCCGTGTTGTCCACACTGACCGAACTCACCGGCAGGGACAGGGTGTTGGGTCCGATAAACACCAGCGGCAGACCGCTGCGAAGGATGTTCTCATAATGGGGATACTCGGGGTTGGGCGTGGCGTAGACCATGCCGTCCACGAAGTCGAGTCGGGGATCATCAGCCGCAATGCTGCCCTCATTCTGGTATTCGTAGCGTTCAAAGAGGTGGATGTCATAGCGCCGCTGATGGGTCACCATCTGCACGCCACAGACCATTTTCCCGATATGGGTGGAATGCATGTCGATCCAGGACGGATTGGAAGGATCGGGCGGGGCAAAGGACGGAATGGAGAGCCCAATAACCTGTTTCTTCCGACTGACCAGCCCTTGCGCCAGGCGGTTGGGAGAGTAGCCCAGCTCCCGAATCGCGTCAAAGACCCGTTGTCGCGTCCGCTCGGTAATCTTGATGTCGGATTCCCGGTTATTGAGCAGACGGGAGACCGTGGCTCGGCTCACCCCGGCATGGGCCGCGACTTCACTCATGGTGATGTTCCGCTTGATGCTGCGATCGGATGGTTTCATTGCTGTTGGCTACTCCATGCCCAGATTGCGACAAACCTGAAATTGACGCGATTTCAGATTATCGCCCAGCACGTTACACGCGCCACGTTACACGTGTAAGCTGAGTATATACCAACATCTTTCAGATTGCAAGCCCTAATACGCCTTTTATTACTGTTTACAAAATCTATGTTATTGTCGAGAAAAAATTACAATTCATAATGGTAGGCGATGCGTGGTGGACATGGTGGACGGCGTGGACATGACAATATACTGCTGGCTACCTAGCCGGACTCAGTGGCTCCGGGCCAGGACTGCGTCGGCGGCGGCTTTCAGGTCCAGGGCGGCCTGACGTCCGGATTTCATCCCGGTGAGCACTTCCGTCTGCGCCATTTCAACGAGGGTGCGCACCTGCTGCCAACCGGCGATATTGGGCTCGGCGCGGGCGATGGCCAGGCTGTCGTAGGGCGCGCGGTTGTACTCCCATTCCGCCCAGAAAGCCTGGAGATCGGGATTCTGAATGGCGGACTTGCGGATGGGCAGGTAGCCGGTCTCAATGGCCCAGCGCACTCCGACCTCCGTATCGGTGAAATACCGCACGAAGGCCCAGGCGGCTTCCTGCTGTTCGGGGGTCGTGTTGAACAGGGTGACGTTGGGCCCGTAGAGCACCGTGGCGGGGGTGTCGGGATTCCCCTGCGGGATGCGCGCCACGCCCCAGCGATCGCGATCGTCATCCATCGCCCGCATGACGTTGGACATGCCGGAGCTGCTCCTGAGGGTAAAAGCGACCTGATCGTTCGCCAGGGCGACGTTGTCCTCGTAGGTGCCCGGGGTAATCTGGTAGACCAGGTCTTCCGCCACAAGAGCTTCGATCAACTCGAAGACCTGGATAGTTTCGGCACGGTCAAAAAGCGTCTCGCGGCCATCAATCACTGATCCACCCAGGCTGAAGATCATCCCGCTGATGGTGGAACAATCCACATTCATGGCGAGGGCATGTTTCCCCGTACGCTCCTTGATTTGTCGGCTTTGCGCCAAAAACGCTTCCCAGGTCTCCGGCGGCGCATCGAACCCCGCCTCCGCCAGGACGCTACGGTTGAAATAAAGCAACAATACGCTCTTGGCGAAGGGAAAGGAGTAGAGCTTCCCATCGAATTCCTGGAAGCGGTTGGGCGCCAGCACCTCCGGGAAGATATCGTCGAGGTCTTCCTGACTCAAGCCCAGCTCCGGATGCGCCAGAAAATCATCCAGCGCCACTACTGCACCCGTCGGGATGTACTCCGAGGTCATGCTTTCATACGACACCGCCATGGCCGGAAGCGTCCGCGCACGGATACTTGCCGTTACCTTTCGGTAGATTTCGGTGTAATTCCCGCTGCGCTCGACCTTGATCGGCAGGCCGTCCCAGGAAGCGTTGAAATCCCCGGCAATCTCCTGCAACAGGGCGGCGCTCTCCACGGTTTGTCGGTCCCAGAAGACCGCATGTTCCGCATCAATCGGCCGGAAGCCCTCGGAAGGGCCGCAGCCCCCACCCAGAAATACGGCCAAGATCGCGGCACAAAACAGCATTGTCGGTAGTACTCGGTAGCATCGCATAAAATACATTGCCTCCTAAAATTTGGGTGTAGATCTGTTATTACCGATCTTGTCGATTCATTACGAAGCGTAGGGGCGAACCTTGTGTTCGCCCGCGTGGGTGGGGTTTCCCCACCCACGTCATGCCTGCGAAGGCAGGCATCCAGGCACGATGATGTAACAAGAGATACTTCACCGGGCTATGCGCCCATGCGCCACAAGATGCTGCTTTTTTACTGTTTTGTTCTGTCTTCACGCCATGCTGGATTCCTGCCTGCGCAGGAATGACGATTTGGGGCTCCCAAGTGTTTTGTAAAAAAATCTCTGCTTTTTTGCGCCCAAAGACTTTATCGCATTGCTAAAAGAGGAAATCGTGTCGAAAATCTCAGATAATGTATTTATCTGGCGGTAATATCAGAACTACACCCTACAAATTTTAACGTCAGCCATCCGTAGACCAACCGGTTCAGCCCTTGATGCCGGCGCGCAGCGGGCTTTCAATCAAATAGCGTTGCGCCAAAAAGTATATGCCGACCGTAGGCAATATGACAATGGTGGAAGCGCACATCAGCAGATTGACCTGCACCCCGGCATCGCCATAAAAAGATATGATGCCCACCTGCACCACACGCATTGCCTCGTCGGTCGTGACAATCAGCGGCCAGAGCAGGGCGTTGTAGCTACCCAGAAAGGCGAAGAGGGCGACGGTTACGGCCATGGGTTTCACCAGGGGCGCGCCAATTTTCACCAGAAAGCGCAGGTGGCCACAGCCGTCAACCCGGGCGGCATCGAAGTAGTCCTGTGGAATGCCCATAAAGGCCTGGCGCATCAGGAAAATGGAAAAGGCGTTGGCGCACCAGGGCACGATCAGCGCGGGATAACTGTTGTACCAGCCCAGCCAGCCGATCAAGACGAAGTTCGGGATGAGGATCACTTCGAACGGCACCATCATCGTGGCCAGAACCAGCAGGAAGATCACCTCCCTACCCCGAAAACGCAACCGGGCGAAGGCATAGCCCGCCATTAAGGACGTAATCAGCACCGCCAGCGTCACCAGGCCCGCAACCAGGAAGGAGTTGAAAAAATAGCGTTTGAACGGAGCCGCTTCAAAGGTCTCGCGGATATTCCCCCACTGCCACGTAGCCGGGAATAGCTGAAGTCCGCCGGCGGTCGCTTCATGGAGGGTCTTGAAGGAGGTCGTGATCATCCAGAGAAAGGGCCAAAGCATAAAAAACGCGCCCAGGCCGAGGAAGGTATATAGCAGAAGGCGACGCATCATTCGTAGTGCACCCATCGGCCGATGAAACGCCATTGCAGGAGTGTGAGGCCCATGATGCCGAGACTGAGCAGGGTAGCCACGGCGGCGCCGTAGCCCCAGAAGCCGTATTCATAGAAAT
>SKJD01000178.1 GCA_007116095.1 Candidatus Hydrogenedentota bacterium | reverse complement strand
TTTAGGGCGCTACACGGTCTCCGCCGGAATCCCAGCACAGGCCGTTTTCGGGGGCGTTCGCCCTACAACCATACCCGTTAATGATCACAAATTACCCCGCTATGCCGTGTAGATGCGGGCCTTGGGCGCGGTCACATGGCGGAGGGCGCCGCGTGTGTCCAGGATGCGTTGTGCATGTTGCGCGATGAAGTCCCAGTCGTAGGCGCTGTGGTGCGTGGCCACCAAGACCAGATCCTGTTCGGCGAGCTGGGCTTCCTGGAGTTCCATGCGGGGAACTGGCTGGTGGGGGCGGCGCGTTTTGGGGAAGGTCAGGACGTGCGGATCATGGTAGGCGACTTCGGCGCCCATCGCAGTCAAGCGGTCAATGATCGCCAAGCTCGGGCTTTCCCGGGTATCGTCGACGTCGGGCTTGTAGGCCAGGCCGAGCACCAGGATGCGAGCGCCTTTCAACGCAATACCGTCTTCGTTAAGCGCCCACTGACAGCGCTCCACCACGTAGTCGGGCATGCGGTGGTTGATCTCGCCAGCGAGCTCGATAAAGCGGGTGCGCTTACCAACCTCGCGCGCCTTCCAGGTCAGGTAGAACGGGTCGATGGGGATGCAATGTCCCCCGAGGCCCGGGCCGGGGTAAAAGGCCTGAAAGCCGAACGGTTTGGTGGCGGCGGCCTCAATCACTTCCCAGATGTCAATGTCCATCTGGTCAAAAAGCATCTTCAACTCATTGACGAGCGCGATGTTCACCGCGCGGTAGATGTTTTCGAGCAGTTTGGCCGATTCCGCCGTCTCGGCGCTGCGCAGGGAAATGACCTCGCGGAAGGCAATCCGATACAGGTCCGCAGCAAGTTCCCCAGCCGTTTCATCCACCCCGCCGACCAGCTTGGGGATGTCCCTGGTATGCTGATCTTTCCTGCCGGGGTCCTCGCGTTCCGGGGAATAGGCCAGGAAAAAGCCCGCCCCGCAGCGCATTTCACTGTGCTGCTCCAGGATGGGCAGCAATACATCCCGCGTCGTGCCGGGGTAGGTGGTGGACTCCAGCACCACGAGTTGCCCTGGGCGAAGATACGTGGCAATGGTTTCCGTGGTCTGCCGGACATAAGAGAGGTCCGGCTCGAAGTGCTCACCCAGCGGCGTGGGCACGCAAATAAGCAAGGCATCCGCTTCGGCAATGCGTTGAAAGTCGTGGGTGGCTTCAAAACGTTCGGATTGGGCCAGGCGCGGCGCCAGCGCATCTCCCAGATGCTTGAGATAGCTTTCACCGCGCTGGAGGCAGGCGATTTTCTCCGGATCAATGTCAAAGCCCAAAGTCCGTAGGCCACTGTCGTGAAACGCTTCTACAAGGGGTAGTCCCACATAACCCAAGCCAATCACCCCAACGATGACCGTCTTGCTTTCGATGCGCGATTCCAGTTCCTGACTGATCTGCAATGCGTTACTCCTCGGTCTGGAATCGGTAGTTGGCGCGGCGTGGCGGGGCGCTATCGCCATCCACAAAGAACGCAGTGATGTCATCGAGTTGCTGAATATTGTCTGCCCACTTGAAGTCCAAAGCCAACGGCGATTCCGGCAGGGCGAGCAGATGTCGGGGGATGGCCAGCATTAACTGGTTGCCCTCGGCGCGATAGGGGAGTTCCACCGGGTTTTTCCAGCCTTCCTGCGCATCGTAGCGCAGCAAGGTCGTGGTGTGTTCATCTTTCACCTCCAGGTTGATCAGGTAGTCATAACCTTCCCAGCCCGTCTGATGGTTCTGGTCCACATCGATGAAGAGGAGCATCCAGTGCGGGTCCGTGTGCGCTGTGAGTGGTTCTTGTGTCTCAGCGTAGAAATAGACCTGTTCGGCATCTCGCGCCACCTTGAAGCGCAGCAGCTCATTCCTTCCGGACTGATTGACATAAGGGCCTGCCGAAGCCACGCCGGGGTAGTCCCGGTTTATGGTCATTACGCTATGCGCCAGGTACTCCGGTCCGACCGTGTCCCACTGCGCGAAGCTGCCTTCTATGTCAATATGGGCTGGGGCGCTGGGGGCTTCCGGTTTGCGCACGCCCTTGTAGCGGCGAATGTTCGCCCAGAGCTGGTAGTAATAATTGTCTGCATGCCCACCAAGCATCGGCTCGATATCGCGGCTGTATTCCTGGTTGTACTGATCAATAAAATACGTCTCGCCGGGCAGTACTTCACGTCCCGCCATGCCCAGGTCCGCGCCGGGGAAGAAGTCCCAAAACGCAAGACTTTCCTCGACATCATCCCCCATGGTCTGGGCGCCCGCTGTCCATTCGTTCCAACCGGTGACGAAGATAAACTCGGGATCGATGTTGATGGCTGTATCCCACTGTTCCTGGAAGCAGAGCCCGTAATCGGTGTACGGGGTGATGTCGTAGCGGTCGGGATGTGGTTGTTGCCCCTTGTGAAAGCTGCGGCCGATGTTGGACAGTGGATGCTGTGCTACCGTCACTGGTACCTGTTCGGCCTGGGTGGGGTTCTTGTCCCAACCTGCCGGTTGTGGATGATGGGCGACCCAGGGCCAGGCATGCTTGCCCTGCTTGTTATACCAGGGGAGCGTCGTCCAGGCCCAGCTTTCACGAATGGTGAAGAATTCCTGGATATGCTCTGGCAATTCCACCTCCCACATGGGGCTGACCTTTTCCCACTGGCCGAAAATGAGCAGCGGCTTGCCCTGCCATTCAAACCAGAGCTCGCGAAAACGGCCGGGCTCATAGACTTCTTCCCAGATTTGTCGGATGGACTGTTCACTGGCCAAGAAGCAGAACTGTGGGGTCTTCTCACCGGCAGCGCGCATCTCCAGGAAGGTTTCGCCGATGGCGGTGATTACCTCCGGATACGTCACATTGTTCGTGGTGTCGAAGATGAGCGTGTCTACGCCGGCGTCGCTGAGGAGCTGGGCATGGCGGCGAATGACCCAGGGATCCCGGGACTGGTAATAGCCGTACTCTGGCTCTCCCCAGAAATGGGCGCCACGGCCCCACTGGGGATCTTCCGGGTTTTCGGCCTTAATCTTGGTAACGTCAAACGGACCGTCGCCGTCGCTCTGGTTGTGGGTCAGAAAATAAAATATTCCGACATGTCGTCCCGCCTTCGGGGGACCCGTTTCCTCATAGCCCGGTAAAGCGCGCCCGAGTGCGTCGGTGGCCACCCATGTGTCGCTTTTCAGGTCGCGAAGATTCTCAGCATGTGTTGTGAAAGCCATTATAAGACTCCCCAGAAGCGCCAGCGCGCTCACATAGAGGCGTTGTGTTTGTGTGTACATAAGTCCGATCTTTCTATTATCGCTCCCGGTCGATTGTTCCGGAGTATCGCGATAAGTACAGGTTATTCTTCTATATCCAGATCCAGGAAGTCCATCACATTTTCCCGGGTAATGGCCTGGGTCGGCAATTCAATTTCTTTGGGGACCGATTCGCCACGAAGCAGTTTCAGGGCTGTGTCAATTGCTTCCGCACCGCCTGTGGGGTATATAAACGTAGCGCCGAGTTTCCCTTCCCGGACATACTGCATGCCTTCGTGGGGGAGGCCATCAACCCCGACGAATTGGATTTCATCATCCCGCCCTACAGCCCGTGCTGCGAGATACGCGCCATGGGCGCCGGGGTCGTTGTGGGCGTAGACGAGGTCAATGTCGTCGAAACGGGCCAATGCCGACTCCATTTCACGGCGGGCATTGGGTTCCAGCCATTGCATGTCGGCCTCGAAGATAATCTCGATGTTGGTATCTTCGATGCCCTGGCGGAAGCCATTGCTGCGATCATGGCCGGGGATACTGGTCATCAGGCCTTTCAATTCTACTATCCGACCTTCACCCCCCAAGGTTTCGGCAATCCATTCCCCAGCCATTTCCCCTATGGCGAAATTGTCTGCTCCGATGAAGACCGTATATTCATCGCCCATGACAGCACGGTCCAGAACAATAACCGGGATTCCGGCCCGATATGCGGCGGCGATGGGAGGCGTCAGGGGTTGGGCTTCTTTGGGGCTGACAATGAGGCAGTCCACCCCCTGGCCTATAAATTCTTCGATGTGGGACCGTTGTACGAGTGAATCGTTTTGGGCATCCTTAAAGATGACGCGCAGTTCGGGATGGGCTTCTGCTGCCCGCCGGATGTCATTGTTCATTTGTACCCGCCAGGGTTCGCCCAGATTACACTGGCTCATGCCGATGATCCACTGCGCGGAATCGGCGCTATCTTGCCGGGACGCCTCGGAGCAGCCGAGAAGAACTGGTCCGGCCAGACTGAGTATAAGGATGGAAAGCAGGAAATATCGCCCACCCTTCCAGGGGACAATGCGAATCCGGTTGAATAAATACATGATGATTAATTCCTCCCTATTGGCGGTTGGCGCGTTGGAGCAGCACCGCCGCTACGATGATTGTTCCGGTTAACATAAGCCGCGTGGCTTCCCCTGCCGCGTTGATGCTCAAAATTTTATCCAGATAGCCTATGGTAAGTGTACCGAGCAAGGTGAGCAAGATGCTACCCCGGCCACCCATCAGGTTGGTGCCCCCGATTACAACGATGGCAATGGCCATCAGCTCATAAGTAGCACCAGCTTCCGGATCACCCTGGAATTCCTGGGCCGCCTGGCATATACCG
>SKJD01000431.1 GCA_007116095.1 Candidatus Hydrogenedentota bacterium | reverse complement strand
TGCGGATGGTGGTAGCGGTCAACGCCGACGCCTTCAGCCCCTGGCCGGCCCCCTGGAACGAAGCGACGCTGTCCACGCTGCTGGGCCTGGCGGTGAGCGACGGGACCCTGGTCTCCGCGCCAAATGGCACGCCCTCGCTGCTGGTTTATGAGGATGGGCGCATGGAAATGGCGCGGACAGACGAAAACACCGAGCTGGAAGGGGTGCACACCGCCGTCAGCGGCTTCGGCTTCGCCCTGCGGCATGGTGAGGTCCAGCCTTCGGGCGATGACCAACATCCCCGCACTGGCCTGGGACTCTCGGAAGACGGCGATCAGCTTTATATCCTGACCATCGACGGGCGGCGGCATGCGAGTCAGGGCGTCACCGTGCAGGAAGTGGGCGCCTGGTTGCAGCATTTCGGCGCGCACGACGGGATCAACATGGACGGCGGTGGCTCGACGACGCTTGCGTGGTGGGACGAGGATGCGGAGGATGAAGACCCGGCCCGGCTCCTGAACGAGCCCATCACCGCGGGCGTTTGGCTGAACCGCACGCCGGAAGAGGAAGCCGAAGGCTATGCGCCGACCGAGCGCTACAACGGGAACAACCTGGGCGTGCTGATCGGTGACGCGGCAGCCGGGGAGTAAGCGCCGCGATCAGTGGACGATTTGGACGGAGTGGACATGGTGGACGATGTGGACCCAGTGTCAGCCCCAAAGCCCGTCCACCATGTCCACAAACCCGAGCCCCATGACTGCCCATCGTGCAATGATGCATCGCCCATGGGCTTCTTGCTACTGTAAGCACTGCAAATACTGCGTGCAGGTCGCAGCCAATACGAATATTACCACCAAGGGAGGCAGGGAAGATGTCTGGGGAAAGCCATGTGATGTGTCCGGTGCATGTAAACCGGCATGCCACGTTCAAATGCAAGCAATGTGGAAGACCGGGGTGCAACCTCTGTGTGGTGGCCAGTCCGATGGGACGCTTCTGCTCGGAGCCCTGCCGTGATAAGTTTCTGGCCTTTGCGAAGAAGGCGGAGGAGCTGGCCGAACCGGAAATCAAGCGGCCGAAGTTACTGTGGCTGCGCGGGATGGTGCAGCGTACACTGGCGATCCTCGCGGTGATATTGGGGCTGGTCATCGCCGGCACCGCATTCTATATTCCCGGAATCAGCCAGGTCGCCTATTGGATACGTACCTTTCTGGGCATTTAGCCCATCGC
This sequence comes from Candidatus Hydrogenedentota bacterium, assembly GCA_007116095.1. GTDB lineage: Bacteria > Hydrogenedentota > Hydrogenedentia > Hydrogenedentales > SCBR16-9 > SCBR16-9. The sequence goes on along the minus strand of SKJD01000431.1, from coordinate 3,419 downwards.
CTTGGAAACAGGAGTCATTGGTTGCATTACAAGAAGAAATTCCACAAGGACAACAGCGGCAAGGCGGATCGCAACAAAAAGAGCGCCGATGTCCGGGGGCAATGGGTGCTGGGACGAATTCCCGTGCTGGAAGCACTGCGTGCTGGCAAGCGTAAACCGATTCGCTTGTTCTATCAGGACTCGGCTGTCGGACTGGAAGATATCATGGCCGCCGCAGGGAATACGCCGAAGCAGGCCTGTACCCGGGACATGCTGGACCAACGCACCGCGAAGCAGCAGCATCAGGGAGTGTTGCTGGAGGCGGCGCCGCTTCCCTTGCATAACCTGGAGAACACCCTGGACCTGATTCAGGAGGCGAATCCGGTGCTGATGCTGCTGGACGGCGTGGAGAATCCGCGTAATTTCGGGGGCATAGTCCGGAGCGCGGCGGCGATGGGCGCGGCGGCGGTGATCTTCGGGCGGGATCGCTCGGCGCCCCTCTCCCCGGCGGCGCTCAAGTCGGCCGCGGGCGCAATGGAGTATGTGCCGCTGATTCAGGTGACGAACCTGGCCCGGAGCATGGCGCTGCTCAAGGAACGGGGCTACTGGATCGTCGGGCTGGACGCCGATGCGCCACAGACGATCTGGGAAGCGAACCTGGACGGGCCGGTCACGCTGGTGGTGGGGAACGAAGGCAAGGGCATGCGCCGGCTGGTGGCCGACAACTGCGACTTTCAGGCGAATATCCCGATCAGCGGGCCGATCAGCAGCCTGAATGCATCGGTCAGCGCGGCGCTGGTGCTGGCGGAGTGTAAACGACGGCGTGTGACGGCAGCCGCAGCGGCGCCGGAACATACGAAAGGCCCGGAATAAGGCCTGTGTCTGTCAAGTTGCCATGAATACCTACGATTTCCATGTAACCCCGGTAATAATCTGAAGTACTGAGGTGCGCTTATGATTTATCATCTCGTGTGGTTTTTTCTGATCCTGCCCTGGATACTGGTCGTTGTGGGGTCGGTGTTCCGTCTGCGCTATCGCGACAGCCGGCCAGTGCGCTTCCAGGCGCTGGGCGCTGTGATGATCGTGATCCTGTCAACGGTCATGTTCATCGTGACCAACCCCCAATGGGGCCTGGACCCGGACGGCCTGCAAAACCTGACCTACCAGTTTGATCGGGCGGAGACGGGCTTCTTCTGGATCGGGATCATCGTCTTTTTTCTGGGCTATTTCCTCGAGCGCCATCCCGATCTCCCCTCGGAGCCGTGGCCGTTTATTGGAAAGCGCATTGCCTTAATCATTATACTTGCCGCCGGAGTCGCCGCCATTCCCGCCAACCGCATGCTCGAAATGCCCTGGGAAGGCCTACCCTGGAGTGTCGCCCGACTGACCTTCACCCTCGGCTTCTATCCATTTTCACTGGGCTACGTGGCCTACAGCATTTTCCGCGCAACCCGCAAAAAGAAAGCAAACACAGAAGGGACGGATGTTACGTTATGAGTTCGGACAAACTGGTTATCGGAATGCCTGCCGGTTCGCTTGCAGACCCCAAACGCGGGGGCAACCTGATCGATTTTCTCAAGCACGCCGGGTTCCCCACCAAAGGCTATGACCAGGGCGGGCCGACAAAGTTCCCCCTGAACGCCGCGCTGCTGGGCTGGGACGGGCGTCCCCAGGAGTTCGGCGCGCAACTCGGCCTCGGGCAACTGGACATCGCCATCGCCGGGGACGACTGGGTGCAGGAACGAATCCTGGAATACCAGTACGAATACCAACAGGACATCCAACTGGAAAAGGTCCTCTCCCTCTCCCGGGGCAACGTCCGCATCGTCATCATCAACAACCCGATGACCGGGGGCGATAGCTTTGACGACTGGTTCACGGCCTTGCTGCAACGCAAGCCGCTGGTGACGATGGTCTCGGAAATGCCCTACCTGGCCCTGGACTGGTTCCGTAAGAAGATCGACGCGCTCGGCTTTGCCGACAGCCACAGCGGCTACAGCGTGCAGAATTACATGACCCCGCCGAAGATCAGCCAGGGGATCGTTATCTATGAGACCTGGGGCAAGACGGAGGCGAAGGTGGTGCATGAGGCGGTGGACTTCGGCCTGGAGATCACGCAGACCGGCAGCGCCATCCGCAACTACGGCCTGGCCATCGGCGATGAGGTCATGAAGTCCGAGACGGGCATCTGGGCGAACCCGAAGATCAAGGAACAGCCCGAGAAATACGATCTGGCCCGGATGTTTCTGTTGAATCTCTACGGCGCTATCTTCGCGGAAAACAAGGTGCTGTTGTTCTTCAATGCGAACAACAACTGCGCGAAGGAAGTCTTGCAGTACCTGAGCGAACACCGCCTTTTCGCGGACGAACCGACGATGAACGCCGGCAAGAATTTCACCGAGTTCAGCATCCAGATGGACCTCGACAATACCCGGCTCCCCATCGCCAAAGTGCGCTACGAGCTCGCGCGCCTCGGAGCCACCGGAATCGAGACCGTCCCGCTGGATTCCTGTATCCCGAGCTTCGACGCGGTTGATTTTTGACGACATCACCGAAAGCGGCAAAACGCACCGGTAGGAACGCAGGATATGTTACAGTGTAGGCAGGCAAAGCAACCCGGTGGGTTTGCCGCCCAGCACGGTGGCGGCTACCGGAAAAAGAGGTGATTCAGAATGCGCCGGATACCCCTGATGCTGCTACTTATCGGTTTGGCCATGTTGTCGGCCTGTGCGACGCAACCCCGGACGGAAACCCCATTCTCTGAACGTTGGATGCGGGAGCAACGGGCGACGCAGGAACTGGAGCGTCGCCGGGAATTTATCCAAGGGGATCAGACAGCGGACAGTGTGTTGCGGGTTGATGAGCGGGGCCGACCCCGATTGGGTGTCGGCGGCCTGGACGGCCTGAGTGCGGATATCGACTACGACCATGGCACGAGCGCCTCGGTGAAATACCGGTGGCGCTGGAATTTCGTACGCCCGGAACACCGTGGCAAGGCAATCGCTCCCTGAGCACCGACCGCCTCGCCACGGCAACCACATCCTATATAGACAGGGCGCAGCGGCCTAGACGCGCTCCAGCTTGATCACCCGGCCATCATGTATCCATTCGACCACGTAAATGTTGCCGGCGTGGTCCCACATCGCGCTGTGCGGTGAGATGAATTTGCCCGGCAAACGCAATTCCTGCGGCAGGTTCGGGTAGCCTTCGGTGTGCTGCACGCCCTCGTTCTCGCCCAGGTGCGTGATGAGCTGGTTCTGCGCGTCGAAGATGCTCACCCGGCCAAAAAGGTCGGGAACGAGCAGGTCGCCGTCGCGCTCATCAAAATCGCAGGGATGCAGCAGGTCCTCCGTGACAAAGCGCAGGTGTTCGCCGTCGAGCGAGAAATACTGCAAGCGTACATTGCTGCGGTCCGCCACCAACAACTCGGGCGTCTCACC
>SKJD01000158.1 GCA_007116095.1 Candidatus Hydrogenedentota bacterium | reverse complement strand
GTGAAGTCCCTGTCGGAGGCGGCTCCATTCGTGGCTACATTGGCCTGGGCCAGTTCCAGGAACGGCGTGCCCACCCAGTCTGCGTCGTCAAAGCGACCGCCGGGCCCACTGCCTTCGATGCCTGCTTTGTCCCCCAACACACTCCGTGCATCCATAATAAGCCAGCCGGTGTAGTTAAAAGGGGACTTCAGGAGTTCCTCAGGCTCGATAACGCCATTGTTGTTGCCGGTGCTCATGCCGGCCCGGCGCACGCCCACGTCATAGCGCTCCAATGGCGTCCCACCTCGGGAAGGACACCAGACCACCGTCAAGTCGGAGAGGTACTCGGGATAGATGGAGGGGCCATTGAAGATCATGGTGTCGGAAAGTTGCCCAAAGATGTTGAAAATCATACGTGGGGGCCAGGCCTGCCGGCGTGATTCCCCGGCATACATCTTGAAGGCGATGCCCATCTGCCGCAGGTTGTTGGCGCAGGAGGCCCGGTTCGCGGCTTCGCGCGCACGGCTCAGGGCTGGCAGCAGGATGGCGGCGAGAATGCCGATGATTGCGATGACGACCAGCAGCTCAATCAGCGTGAAGCCCTGGTGTGTTTTCTTGTGGTGCATGCGTGTAGCAGTCATACCGTATGGTTTCCCCATGATTCGTTGTACAAAGCAAACGCGGTGGCCGATGGGGCACACATCATTTACGAATTTCCAGCCACCAGCCCACCTCGGGCTCGGTGAGCAACTGCGCGTCCGGAATACCGGCTTCCTCGGCCAAGTCCAGCAGGCCTTCTTTGGGTCCGTCCCAGCCCTCGGGCCGAGCGCGTTCGCCAGTGTCCCAAGCCAGCCGCCAGGCCACCAGGCGATCCCTGTCCTCCGGGTCCAGCAGGCGTCCAAAGCCGCCGTGCCCGATAAACGCGACGCCGCCGGGTTTCAGGACACGGTAGGTCTCCCGCAATGCCTGGACCTGGTCCGGCACGAAAGGTATTGTGCCCCGGCTGAAAATGAAGTCGGCGAAGTCGTCTTTGAAGGGCAGGTCTTGCCAATCGCCTTCCACCGGAATCACACGCCCGGTGAGCTCCGCTTCGTCCACCATGACCCCGAGCAGGCGCATGGCCCAGGAGTCAATATCCACCGCGTAGGCCGTCATGTCAGTGCGTTTGGCCAGCTCGATAAGAAAGGGACTGCAACTGCTGCCAATATCCAGCGCCACGCCTGCGTCAAGGTCATAATCCTCGATCATCTGCCGGGCCATCGGCTCCCACATCGGCGCGAAGTGGCCCGTGGTGTGGCGTTCATGCCCAGGGACTTTCTCCCGGAGCATGGCGACATAACCGTCCGACTCCTCCGCAATCGGGTCCGATGGCGATAGAAGAATGAGCGCCATCGCGACTAATATCCGGGCAAGCAATAGACGATACATGGCAATATTCCTTATTCGCGCCAGGCGCTGTCGATAGACGCGCCGCCAACCAGGTAATGATGGGCGATCAGGCTGTCTCGCATGGCCCGTGATCCCGTGAATTCCACAAACTCCCGCGCCGCATTCGAGCGTGACCCAGCCTGGCTCAGGGCGAGCTGCAAGGCTCCGACGCGGTCTCTCTCCAGTGATAATTCCAGCAGCGCGACGCGGTCCAGGCGCCGCGCCGTGCTTTCCCACATCAGCGCGGCGTCAAGTCGCCCAATACGCACCGCATTGGCCAACGCCGGGGCGGCCACGTCGTCCAGGATAAGATTATCCCCGAGGTCTGCGCGGCGCAGTCCGTAGTTGCCCAAGATTTCCGTGCTGATGAGTCCCAGGGCCGAGGCCGGATGGGCCAGCCCAACGCGCAGGCCGGGGCGTTGCAAGTCCGCCACGCTTTCCAAATTTTTAGGATTGCCCGACTGGGTCAGCAGCACGGGCCGCACCAGGGCCAAGGTCGGCGTAACGTCTGCAATGTGCCCGGCTTCCACGGCCTCCGTCAGGCTATACGCATCGCCCAACAACAGGAGCTCCACCGCGTCCGGGTCCGCCATGAAATCGGCGATCAGTTCGTGGGAAGGGGCGTAGTGCGCGTGGATGCGGACGTCCGAGCGTCGCTGGAATTTGTCGATGACCTCCTCCAGCAGCGGGCGCAATGCGAGATCGGCATGGAGCGTGACTTCCCGGGGCGCGCCCACGGGACCAGCTCCGTCCTGGCCGGGATGGCAGGCAGTACCCAGCAGCAGGCATAGCCCAACAAAAACAAGCGTCTGGGTCACTGTATAGGTTTGTCGCTTACGCCAGGCCATATAGTATCTCCGTTACTCCCTTTCGGCGTCATCCATGCTGTCGGCGCTATCCAGAAATCCTCCCAGACTACCGGGCGCTGTCGTGGCCTCTACGGACAAGGGCTCGATGCGCTCCGCCCAGTCCACATTCGTAAGTATATCAACGCCTGGGTTGAGGGACTTGACGGTGCACGAGCATGGCCCGGTCAGAAACTCCGCTGCCCGACGAATCATGTAGGGATTGATGCCCCGGCCAATCAGCGGCTCCATGATAAGCCCGCGTCCGAAGATGGGAAAGACCATCGGCTGATCCGCGTAGTCCTCCAGGTCAGACTCAACATTCATCAGCATCGCCCGGAGCATCCGCTCCGCCGCGTCGTTCCGTGACAGGCGCATGATGGCAAAGCGGATCGGTGCGATCTCGATGTCTTCGGCGCCCCACTGCGACAGATTGGGGATTGTCAAAGTCTCCTGGAGCCGACCCAGCTCGCGGGCCAGCAATGCCGCCGCCTCGTTGTCCGCACGCGTATCGCCGCTTTCCAGCAGCACCCAGACCACCGAACACCGTTCGAGAAGCTGTTCGCAGAGTTGCTGGCGGAATGGGGAATCCAGCAGCGCATCCACATTGTCTTCCGTCAACGCTCCGGCCCATACCGGGGTGCGTGGATTTGCAGAGACGCTCGGGTAAAACACCACCATCCAGGGCAGCGTCTCCGGCCGTTCGCCACGCAGTGCGGAGTGGGCGTAGACGCGCTCCTCGGAATCGGGATGCACCCGACGGAGCCGCAGGTTGGCGGGATTGGCGTCATCGCCGCTGCGTGAAATAATATCCAGCCGGTCGATCAGGGCCTGTTGCGTATCGGTCAGCTCTCCCGTGCTGAAGACATAGACTTCGTAGGCGTCCTGTTCCCACCACTCCAGCGAGTATTGATAGACCGGAATGGGACAAGCCCACAGTGGCGCGACAACGAAACACGCCGCCATAAATACACTTGCAAAAAAAATTCGGGGCAGGGACTTCCGCATTACTTTCATATGGAATTTCACCTTGTTAGGGCATACGTTTGTACAAAAGCACCAGGGCTCCACTTACACATGCAGCTTGCCGGCGTTCAGGGTATAGACATCGTCGAAACCTTCCGTGCGCAACCCATGGGTCGCCATGACGACCGCGCCGCCCTCGCGCACATAGTTCCAAAGGCAATCGAGGATGATCTGTTCGTTGTCCATGTCCAGGTTGCCGGTAGGCTCGTCGGCCAGCAACAAAGCGGGCTTGGCGATCAATGCCCGGGCCAGGGCCACGCGCTGCCGCTCTCCGGTGCTCAGTTCGGAAGGGAAATGTTTCACACGTTCCCCAAGCTGAAACCCTTTCAGCAGCGCCTGGGCGCGTGTCTCCAATTCCGGTATGTCCAGGGCGATGCCGGGCATCTTCACATTGTCGAGAACACTCAGGTAAGGCACCAGATAGAATTGCTGGAAGACAAACCCGATGTTTTTGCCCCGGAAAACGGTGCGTTTGTCCACGGACATGGCGTAGAGGTCTTCTCCCCGAACGCGTACAGCGCCCTCGTCCGGGCGCAACAGCCCACCCGCCGCAAGCAGCAAAGTGGTCTTGCCGCTGCCGCTGGGACCGCGTATGATTTTGAATGTGCCCTTCGGGACCTCCAGCGATACCGCTTCGATAGCTGCGATATGGTTGCCGGATTGTTCATAGTGCTTGGCGATGTTGTCAATGGTCAGGGTTGCCGTTTCCGCCACAGTGTACCTCCACAAGTGCTGAAGCCAGGGTTAAAGTCGTGCAATTATTCCTCGCGGAGGATCACCGCCGGGTCGAGATGCGCTGCTTTCATTGCGGGAATCCAGCCGGCGACCACGGCCACCAGCGGGGCGCCCAGCAGGGCGATCAGGATCAGTCGGACACTGATCACCTGCCAGAAACCGGCTGTCCACAACGGGATGCCCTCCCAGGCGGCGCCGCCAATCATGCCCAGTATAGAACCAATCAACGCCCCGACCAAACCCATCAAGCCAGCCTTGACCAGGAATATTTGCATGATCCGGTATTCGCCCACCCCGACCGTGCGCATGATGGCGATTTCTCCTCTACGCTCCTTGACATTGTTCAGGATGAGGAAAAAAATCCAGGCGACAGCGCCCACCAGCACGGCCGGCACCAAGAGGCGCACCAGGCGTTCCCGTTGATTGCCCAATGCGGCGCGGTAGGCAATCTCACTGTCGATGGCGGTCTCCCGCATTTCGGCGGCCCGGGCGCGCGCATCAAAACGGGCCCGGAGTATGGTGCCGAATTCCATCACCCGGGTCTCGGGCAGGATATGACGCACTTCCGCTTCCACCTCGCCGAACTTCGTGAAATCACAGACACACTCCAGCG
>SKJD01000076.1 GCA_007116095.1 Candidatus Hydrogenedentota bacterium | reverse complement strand
TGCTGCAAGGGCCGTAACGAATCAAAGGGCGCTGGCCTGAAATCCTCTTGACGCAGGGTGTCGGTGTGCACCGTGCCGGCCAGGGCAACCAGCCGGGGCCCATGTTGCGCAATCTCTTCGGCCAGGTTCGAACAGGCATCCGGCGCGCCGCAGAGGGCCACCCGCACCCGATGTCCCTGGCGGTGGAGTAACCGGAGTAGCCCAGCCCGGGAGAGCGATAGCCAGGCAACCAGTAGCGCGAAATCGATTGGCAAGACCATGCGCGAGAGGTAGGAGCTGGGGTCGTAGTAGAGCTGCAAGAACATCAGCAGGAAGTAGCCAAGCAGCACCATCAGGAAGGCGGCCCCCAGCGCGGAGAAGGCGTGCTCGCTCGCCGTGAGCCGGTGCCGGAAATCGTAGAGATCGAAGAGGTAGGCCAGGACCACGCGCATGGGCAGGAGCAGGGGCTGCATAGCCATGTAGGGCAGCCAGTGCTCCGTCAGGACTTCCCCCTGAAAGCGCAGTTGCAGGGCGAGCAGGGGCGTCAACATGAAAACCACCAGGTCCAGGCAGAACAGCAACACTTCTTTTCGCAGGCCCCAGAGACTGGTTCCCCCATACCCAGGCTTATTCTGCCTGGTGCGGGATGTGACGGAGTCCGCCAGCGTCTTTGAGCCGTCTGTGTCCACGTTACTGCTTCCTGTTCGCATCGCGCCCGTGGGCGACGTGTGCCGGGTTTCCGGGCGGGCTATTCTCCCAGCGCCGCCATCTCTTCCTGCAAGCGCGTCCGTTCCTCCGCGTCCAGGACCGCTTCCTGCGCCACCCGATTATACACGAGGACTGCTGCCTCCCGGCGGTCCAGCGTCACCAGGGCGCGGGCTTCCGCCAGATGCCATTCCCAGGAACCCGGGGCCAAGCCTTGCATGTAGCGGGCGATTTCCAGGGCGCGTTCATGTTCCTCCAGGGCCTTAGCGCTCTCATACCAGAAAAATCCCAGGATAAGCTGCTGATCCGCCGGTAGCGCCCCGACATGCGCCTCGAATTCGGCAAAGGCCGTCTCGTACTCGCCGATACCGTGGTAAAACGCGCCAAAGCGCGCCCGCAGCCAGGATGCTGTCTTGAGGTCCTGAGAGAGCGCTTCCAATGACGCCTCCAGCATGCGAATGCACCACGCAAAACGCACCGCACGCTGCGAAGGCGGCAGGTGGGCATGGTCTTCCTGGATTGAGACGAAGAGCCGGTTTGTGGCGCTGGACAGTCCGCGCATACCCTGGTCCCAGTATATTGCCAGGGCTTCTACCCCCGCCGGGATATTGATGTCCCGCGTGGCCAGATCGCCGACGGCCCGCATCAGGGTCGCCTCGTAGGCGTCGAGCGCATCGTGGGCCAGGGCAAAGTCGGTGTATTCGGACCAGTATCCCACGTCATAGGCGATATATTGGCCGGCCTGCTGGAATTTCGCGGCGGCCTCATCAATTCGCTCGAGTGCTTCCAGGGCCTTCGCCTGGTAGAGCAGGCTCCAGCCCAGATTCGCCTCGTCCCAGGGCATCCCGTCAATACGCAAATTCCGTTCCAGGCGCGGCTGGTGGGACGCAAGCTCCGCGAGCATCGCCGGGATGCGGTCTTGATGCTGGCTATATTCCCAGAAAAGCAACAGGGTGGCGTCGTTGCCGGGGTTCGCCTGTACCGCCCGGATCAGGGAGGCGCCGGCGGCTTCATAGTCGTCCTGGGCCATACAGATGCGCGCATGCATCCCCAGAAGCTGGGCGCGGTAGCCGGTAGGGGCCTCCAGCAGAGCCTGCTCCAGGTAATGCCGGGCCGAAGCCACCGCTTCTGCCTGTTCCTCATTCTCAATCCCAGCAACCGAGCCGTCCAGGGGATACTCCGCCGCAGTCAGGATGCATTGCGCCATTAGCAGGTTGGCTTCGCTCCATGGTGGACAGAGCCGGACCAGGGTCGTTGCCAGTTCGGATGCCTGCGCCAGGTAGCTGTCGGCGGTTTCGCCCTCGGGAATCATTTCCTCTACATCCAGCGATTCTTCCACAAATTGCTCTTGCTGGCGGGCCACAATGCCCTGGCCGAGATACAGCCGGCCTAGCGCCAGCAAATTCCTCATGTCGTGCGGATGGCGCGTGCGGGCCCGCCCATAGTGCCGGGCGGCCTCATCGACCTCGCCTGCTTCAAAGGCGGCGTTGCCCAAGTCGTGGGGGATTTCCCAACTCCAGGGAATGGCCGCCTCCGCTTTACTTAGCAAGGACTCCGCGGCGTCGTAGGCCTCCCACTCGATAGCGCCCCGTCCCGACTGCTGACTCAGACGTCCCTGAAAGACCCGCTGCTCCCAATAGACCAGGTAAATCGCGCTGCCAAACATCATAAGCGCGAGGAGCAAGCGGACCGGCAGGACAAGTAGGGCTTTTTGATCTCGGCAGCTTGCTTCACCCAGGTTGCGACGTAGCACCCCAAGCCCGGCGCCCGCCAGCAGGATAAAGAGCGCCGCGGAGACGGGGGCGTGCAGGTTGAAGCCGAATTGGCCATCGACCACGAAAGCCAGGAAGAGACAGGCGATGAGTCCGCCGAGCAGTCGGAGCTCCCGGGACGTTGCCTTGAACCAGGCCTGGAGTCCCAGGCCGATGCCACCGACAAAGAAGGCGACATAGAAGAAGGCCCCAAGGATGCCGGAGTGAATGGCGTGTTCAATCAGATCGTTGTGTACATTGCGATTGACCCGGCCTTCCGTCGCATACCAGAGCTGCTCGTAGGGTGTCCAGAACGGGGGATTCTCGATGGCGTAGTTGCCCGGACCCCAGCCGAGCCAGGGCTGTTCCAGCCACATCCGTGCGCCGCTCAGCAGGGCGTTGTAGCGCAGCAGGAGCGAGCTGTCCAGCGGGAGCCAGTGGCCGCTGTGCCATCTCCAGAAGAGCATGCCGCTCAGCAACAGGCCAACACCGATGGCCGCAAAGCTCCCCAGGCACAGCAGGGTGGCCCGGACCGACGTCAACTTGAAGCGTCGAAGCAACATCATCAGGACGAGCAGCAACAGGGCCGCCCCCAGCGCCACAAAACCGCTGCGCAGTCCGGTGAAATAAAAGTGCAGCAAAAAGAAGGGAAAGAAAACGACCGTCCAGCGCCACCAGCCCCGCTGCGCGACAAGGTAGCCGTTGAGGATCATGGCCAGGATCAGCACATGGCCAGCGAGGTTGGGGTTGCCGAAGGTCGACGGCAACTTGGCGTATTCCGCAGTGCGCCGGTGCCCTTCATCCCAGGGAAAGGGGTCCCAACCAATCTTCTGCAGTAGCCCGTAGAGCGAAGCTAGCGCCACCCCCGTACAGGCGATGAGGGCGAGATAGCGGAAATGTCGAGGGCTACGGTAGCACAGCGCCGCTACCAGAAAAATCGCGGTTAGCGCCAGAAAACGCCCGGCGCTCATTAGGCTGTTGTCCGGATAGGCCGAGGCCCAAGCCGCCACGAACAGCCAGCCCGTCCACACCAGCAGAATGGACGCCAGCGGCGGCCAGACTAGGTTCTCCGGGCGACTGCGCAGCAGCATCCAGGCGCCTGCCAGCAGTCCCAGCCCCGCCATGCAGGCGGTCAGCAGCAGCTTGATGTCCGCCGCCGGGTTGGGCGTGAACGGATGCAGGGCCAGAATCAGCGCCGGGACAAACAGCGCCAACGCAATCTGTATAAACATGGCCAGGCGCTGTGTTTGCATACAGGAATACAACTCCATCTCGGTTACAGGAAAAACAGGGGATCACGCCGTGCAAGTTTACGCACTCCGTTGCGGCCTGTCAAACCACCAACCGATGTTTTCCGGTATTTTCATAGCTTTGGCGTCCCGTAAGGGGAAGAAGCAAAGCCACAGAGACCACACCGTCTGCCCAGGTGCTTCCCGGTTGCCGGAGGGCTTGCGATACAGGCAGCCAATACTTCACAATCTAGCCGCGATTGTTTCCCATTCGATGCTGACTGAACCTGTACGCTCCGGCGTTCATCATATAAGGTGACACCTGACCATGACAAACCCACCCCTTCCCCGTGTCCTGACCATTGCCGGCAGCGATTCCGGTGGTGGCGCAGGAATCGAAGCCGACTTGAAAACCATTGCCGCCCTGGGCGGTTACGGCATGGCCGCCATCACTTCGGTGACCGCACAGAATACCCAAGGCGTATTCGGCATCCATGACATTCCACCGGAGATGGTGGCGCAGCAGATTGAGGTGGTTGTTACCGACATTGGCGTGGATGCTGTCAAGATTGGAATGCTCTCCCATGCGGGCATCATCGATGCGGTCGCGGGAAGCCTCAAAAAATTACAGGTCCCCAACCTAGTCATTGACCCCGTGATGGTGGCGAAAAGTGGGGATGCTTTGTTGCAAAGCGAAGCCCGGGAGGCTTTGATTACGCAATTGCTGCCGCTGGCCGACCTGATCACGCCGAATATCCCGGAGGCGGAAGTGCTCGCGGGAATGCGCATTCAGGACGAGGCCAGCCTGCGGCGCGCAGGGGAGCAGATATTGACGTTGGGCGTGCGGTGTGTCCTGCTCAAGGGCGGCCATCTGGAGGGCGAGCAAGCCACCGACTGGCTGTATGACGGCAGTGCATGGACGACTTACAGCGCCCCCCGGATCAATACCAAGAACACCCACGGCA
>SKJD01000043.1 GCA_007116095.1 Candidatus Hydrogenedentota bacterium | reverse complement strand
GTGACGGTCAATGAGCCTTTTTTCCAGGGGCATTGGCCGGGCGTGCCGGTGATGCCGGGGGTGCTGATAGTCGAAGCCATGGCCCAGGCCAGCTCGGTGCTGATCTTTGGTGAAGATGGCGCGCCAGATGGCCGCTATGCCTTCTTTATGGGCGTGGACAAGTGTAAATTCCGCCGTACGGTGGTGCCGGGCGATCAGATTTATATAGAATGTGAAATGTTGCGTTTGCGGCACAATGCCTGCCGGGTGCGGGGCGTCGCGAAAGTGGACGGCGCCGTTGCTGCGGAAACGGAAATGACTTTTGGCTTGATGAAAGTCGAAAAATAACGTCTCTCTCACGTAAATTGAAAACCGGCGTAATCGGCTTTGCTACCAGGCAGGGCCTTACGGCGGTTTTTTTGTACCCACAGAGGCCGGCATCGGCTTTGAAAAGTACAGTCTGCAAGATTTCCCAATCAAAACAGGTAGTACCACTATGAAATTTGTGTCCTTGCTTGATATCCAGATCGATGGTGAACTGAAAATGCGTGCGGGGCAGAATTATGCCCGGCTCCATCGCGATGAATTCCGTCCGGAAGTTATTTTTCGCGATCAGGAGTATAGCTGGCCGGCCGATTTCGAGGGACGCGCCCTGCTGGCCCTGACCCTGCTGGCGCAAACCCTGAATGTCGCAGGAGCCAACGCCCACGCCATCATGCGGCAATTGCCCTCGCATTTGAATTCTCAAGGCTATATGGGCCCGAAACTGCCCAAGGGCTTGCACGATGAGCAGTGTCTCTCCGGGCATGGCTGGCTGTTGCGCGGCTTGATGGAGTACTACCTGTGGTGCGGCAACAATGTCGCCCAGGACATGGCGGAGGGCATCGTCAATAAACTGTTTTTGCCTCTACGGGGCGCCTATGAGCAGTATCCGCTGGATCCGGGAAGCCGTAAAGGCGGGGGGGAGGCCATCGGAAGTCGCGCCGATGTGCTGGATGGCTGGCGCCTGTCGACGGATGTCGGTTGCGCGTTCATCCCCATCGACGGCCTGAGCCAGGTTTATTGTGTCATGCCCTCCAATGATCTGCGCCTGCTGTTGGTCGAGATGATCACACGCTTTACGGAAGCCGATAAAAAAGGCCTCCAGATGCAGACCCACGCCACACTTTCAGCCTTGCGGGGGGTGCTGCGTTTTTACGAGGCCACGCGCCTGAGCGAGTACCTCGACATCGTGCAGGAGACCTTCGATCTGTATCTGCGGGAAGGCATCACCGAGAACAACGAAAATTATAACTGGTTCGGACGTCCGGAATGGACCGAGCCCTGTGCGGTGGTGGATTCATTCATGCTCGCCATGGGGCTATGGAAGCATCTTGGAGACGAAAAGTACCTGGAGCTGGCCCAGGAAATCTATTACAACGGCTTGGGCTATGAGCAACGGCCCAATGGCGGCTTTGGGTGCAATAGCTGTTCCGGGGCCCAGGACGCCTTTGTGAAGCCGGTGGAGGAGCTTTTCGAGGCCTGGTGGTGCTGTTCCATGCGGGGTGGGGAAGGCCTGTCCCGGGCGGCGGAGTCCATCTGGGCCTATCGCAACTTCAAGGACAAGGGCGAATCGACGCCCATTGCGGAGTTGTCGGTATTGTTTTATTTCAACAACACCGCGCACATTGAACTTTCCGTCGGCAAGCTGGAAATTCAGATGCGTACGGAATACCCCTACGACGGTCAGATCGATATTGCCATCCTGGAAAGTCAGGTGACGCGCAGCGTGCGCTTGCGCTTTTTTATTCCGGATTGGGTAGCCGAGGACCAGATTGCGTTAACCCAAAACCGGGCGCCAGTCGCCGGAGAGCGGAAGAACGGGTTCTACGAAGCGTTATTGCAACTGGAAAGCGGGGACAAGCTCTTCCTAAGTTTTCCGATTACCCTGCACACCCGCCCGACGCGCAACGTACACAGCCTCACGGGCTACCAGTCACTTCGGCATGGGCCGATGATTCTGGGCACCCGGATGCGGCAGCGGCCCGTGGTGGTGGAAAACCCCAAGCGCCTGGCGTATTTCGGCCATGCCGTCTACCGGGACAAGACCGCCGACTTTTCCTTGGCGCCCATCAATGACCTGATCAACCTGGAGCCCAAGGACGCCGTCAAGGATCAGCGACAAATACTTTTTGCCGTGAAGCCCTGATTATTAGCCTGGCCCGAATTCTTATTCCACCGCTTCTTCGGACGCGGTGGTTTCTTGATCTGTGCCCGTCTCCGTCTCTGCGTCGCGGGTGGCGCCGGGGACATTGTCCAGCCAGTACTCCGCGCTTTGGAGTTCAAAATCGATGTCCTCCTGGTAGATCATGCGGAGAGAACCGGCGTTGAGGGGCAGGCGTATATCCGGCTGGATGCCCCCCTGGCCGGCGGCGTTGGCGTCCACCTGGATGTTCCCGTCTTCGTCCAGCGAACGTCCGAGGGGATACCATACCGAGATATCGCCCGGCAGATTGATATTGCGACTGCCGGCCCCGAAGGAGCCGTGGGTGCCGCTGAAGCCCATGATGCGGGCATTGGGCAGGCCCTGTAGCGCCAGCGGAAGGCCTTCCCCGGAACCTATGGTGGCGTCGTTAATCAGCACGACAACTTGTCCATCGTAATAGGGGTCACGCGGTTCAATTCGGAGACGGCTTTCGGGGTCCACCTCGAAACTACCGCTGTCGGCCTGGTAATAGGCGACATCTTCGTAGAAGCGGTGGCCTTCATAGAAGTGCCCGGCATAAGAGGGGACAAAGGCGAAGGTACCGCCGACGTTGCCCCGCACATCGATGATGATGCCCGGCGCATCATCCCGCACGAAGCCGTTTACGGCCGAGCGGAACGCGCGCACCGGGAAGGGCATGGTCATCGTGGGTGCGATGAAACGCACCTGAATATAGCCGTAGCCGCTGGGCAAGGTGCGGGTGGTAATGGGCGACTCGAATTCACTCATATACTGCCGGTTCAGCTTGGTGCGGTCCAGCATTTCATACGAATCCGCCAGGGCGTAGAGGCTGACCGTGCTGGGGACTTCGGCTTCCGGGTTGCGAAAAGTGATGGTGGCGGCCTCGCCGACTGGGGCCCGCGTTAGTAGGCGTTGCTGCATCAAACTGCGGCCTTCCTGGGTCGCCGGCGGGTAGGTGCTCCAGGTGATGTCGGTTTGCGCTAGCGCTTCCCGCACCGGCATTCCGTTCCATTCCAGAACCTCCGAACCCCACAGTATCCCCGCGTGCGCCGCCGGGCCATCTTCGTCCAGGACATGCACGATGATGCGGCCATCGTCGATGCCCATCACGGAAAATCCAAAGCTGCCGCCGATTGCCGATTCCCGGTATTCCGGCATGGCCCCAATCTGTACCTGGCCGTCCGGGATTTGATACAGGTATTGCCGTAGCGCCGTGTAATAAGCCTCGTGGTCTTTCGCCGCCTCCGCCTCCGCGATTTGCGGTGCGTAGGTCGCATAGAGGCTATCCCAATCGATTTGCTTCCAGTCGGTGAAGGGGTACTCCAGCGCCAGACGCGCATGGAACGCTTCAAATGCCCGCGACCAGCGCATGCTGCTGAGATCGGTTTCAGAGGTGAAAGGCAGCAGGCGGCTGACCCGGGTCACATCGGGCAACGGCATGGATATCCCGGTCATGGGGATGGTTTGCCGGGCGCAGCCTGCAAGGAGCAGGGGGGAGATAAGGTACAATACCAAGAGCAAAAAGCCGTATCGGCGTGAAAAATAGATCGTGGAATTCAACATTCGTTGTCTACCAGCCAGGTTGTGGGAACTTCGCATATCGCCTCCATAGTGCTTCAGGCAGCGTCTGATTCAAGTCCCTAATAATACATCAACGACAGGGCGTGTTGGCAATTTCTACGCGGTTGTCACGTTGCCATTTTATCCTGGAGCGGCAACTGCAAGTGCTGCCTGGGGGCGTGTTACAATGCCTTGGTAGGTATTGGAGAAAGAAAATCAGGAGTACGCCGCTATGCGTGAAGATTTTGTATACCGCTATTATATGCCGACGGAAATTGTGATGACTGTAGATGTTTTCGAAGTGTTGCCGGAGCTGGTGGCGCGCTATGGCGAGCGGCCATTGCTGGTGACGGGAAAACATGCCGTGCGACGCACCGGCATGCTGGATTTGGCACTGGCGGCCTTGCCGGAGGCGGTGCTTTACGATGCGGTGGAGGAAAACCCCGGTACGAAGACCTGTGAGGCCGGTGCGGCGCGTTGCCGGGAAGCGGATTGCGATTGCGTGTTAGCACTGGGCGGCGGCAGCGCTATCGACGCAGCCAAGGCCATCGCGTTGCTTGCGGTGAATCCGGGACACTGCGCAGACTACTTCGGCGGCAATGCGCCGCACGCGACGCCGTTGCCCATCATCGCCATCCCCACGACAGCGGGGACGGGCAGTGAGACGACGCCCTATGCCGTGCTGGTGGATGAAGAACGCCGGGTGAAGCGGACGATTGGCGCCCCGGACCTATTCCCGCGGCTTGCCATCCTCGATCCTGGCCTGACGACAACGGTGCCCCGGGAGGTGACTCTGGCGACGGGGCTGGACGCCCTTAGTCAGGGGATGGAGGGCCTGCTATCCCGCAAGGCCACGCGCGCGGGGAATGTCCTGGCGCTGGAAG
>SKJD01000433.1 GCA_007116095.1 Candidatus Hydrogenedentota bacterium | reverse complement strand
CCGGCACGGAGGAAGCGACCCTGGACCCCGCCTCGGTGGCGGTCGCCTCGGCCAATCGCAGCGTCCTGCGGAGCAATCCCCTGCGCATCAATTTCCTGCCCGCGCCGGAAACCGAAGTGGAAGCGCCGGAGGCCGATGACGCGACGGATGCGGAGGCCGATGATGATAATGATAATGAAGGGGCGCTGGAACCGGATCAGGAACAGGCGGAATAATGAACATAGTCTGCTTTGGCGCGCATCCAGATGACTGTGAGATATTTGCCGGCGGCACAATGCTGTTGTGGGCGCAGGCGGGGTACCAGGTCTACCTGGTCTCGGTCAGCAACGGTAACGCCGGCCACCACACCATGCCCCGGGAAGCCCTGGCGAAACGACGCCGCGCCGAGGCCGCCAAAGCCGCCGAGATCGCCGGGCCCAATGTGCATTCGCTGGTCCTGGACAACGACGACGGGGCCATTATGGCCGACCTGGACCTGCGCCAGCAGATCATCGACATCATCTGCGAATACAAGGCCGATGTGGTCCTGACCCACCGGCCCTTCGATTACCACCCGGACCATCGTTACACTTCAATCGCCGTGCAGGACGCCTCGTATCTGGTGACGGTGCCCCATTGTTGCCCCGATGGCAAGGCGCTGTCCAAGATGCCGACGTTCCTCTACATGATGGACTGCTTTACCCGTCCGGCGCCCTTCAGCCCGGATATCGGTGTGGATGTCTCCGAGGTGATCGACATCAAGTGGGCCATGCTGGACGCCATGGAATCGCAGTTTTACGAGTGGCTGCCCTGGCAAATGCAACGGCTAGACAGCGTACCAGAATCCCCCGAGGCGCGTCTGACGTGGCTGAAGACGGAGTGGAGGCCGTGGCTGAACCGGGCCTTTGCTATTGGCCGGGACACCCTGGAGTATATCTACGGGGAAGAACAGGCGGCGCATATGGTGGCCGCCGAGCTCTTTGAAGTTTGCGAATACGGTTACCAACCCACCCGCAAGGATTTGATGAACCTGTTCCCCTTCCTGCCCCGGCGCAATGGCCTGGCCGAGCTCAATCCCTGCATCGCCAAGGACATGATGGATTAGCCGCACTGGCGCCGGTATTCGCAGTCGCTTTCAGGCAGCATCGCCTTGTGCACAATTCGGGAGGTGTAAATACCATGCCCCACCGGTTATTTCACGTTACGCGACGGCAAGGCCCCGCCCTGACCCAACTGTGCGGACTTCTGTGCTGCTTGTCAATCGCGGCGCTGTCCATGTCGGCTCCGGCGCAGGAGCTGCGCGTACCCCTGGTCGAGAATGTCGGCGTCGCCACCGAGACCACTGCGCCCAGCCATGTCGATTTCTGGCTGCACCGCGATATACGCGCCGAGTCGCTGCTCGAAGCCCTCAACCAGGCCGACGAATTTTCGACCAACCTCCGCCGCCGCCTGATCGAGGCCGAAACGAACCCAATCAGCCTCGAAGCCGCCGCACCGACGGTCATCGACCTGTACAGCAACCACGTGCAGGCCTCCGTACGCATCCGCTACCCCGCCTCGCCCTACCTCCATCCCGAGTCCGGCCTGCGGAATTTCTCCCAGCTCTGTGACATCGTGCTGGAAGCCGCCGAACACTTCGACAGCGACCTGGTCGGCCCGATCATGCACGTGGAGAACAAGGACCCGGTCATCCGGCGGGCAATAGCCGACGCCGTGGCCGACGCCTTCATGGCCGCCGACGCCGTCGCCAGCAGCATGCACGCCACGGTCTACGCCGTGGACACCGTGCAGGTGCTGGACATCACCTGGAACGAAAGCCCCGGCGCCCAGGCGCCAGAACCCACCCTCCGCCAAGCCACCTGCACCGCCCGCGTCCGGGTGGTCTACTCCCTCCAGGACGACTCGTAGGAATAGCCGGCCTGGTGGACAGGGTGGACAGGGTGGACAGGGTGGACGAACCTTACGCTGCATCCAGTCCACTAAGTCCACTAAGTCCACTAAGTCCACTAAGCCCACTAAGCCCACTAAGCCCACTAAGTCCATAGCAATAGCACTTAACCGTCAACCCAACTCAAGCATACATATGCGTCTGGAAGGGCGTCATTACGGGGATTTCGAGGAGGAAGCCCGCGTCGGGTTCATAACGGATGTCGCCGCCGTGCTCCCGGGCGATTTGCTGGGCGCAGTAGAGTCCCAGGCCGAGGTGCTGGCCGGTCTTGGTGGTGAAGAAGGGTTGGAAAATCTTTTCCCGCAGCTCGGTCAGGATATCCAGTTCCGAGTTCCAGATCACGATGCGGATGATTTCATCGTGGCGGGTGGCCTGAATTCGTATCTCCCGATTTTCCAGGGGGCGGACGGCCTCGAACGCATTGCTCAAGAGATAGCCGATACAGAGTTGCATGCGGGCCACCTCACCGCAGAGGCTGGGAATCCGCTCATCGACCTCCAACGTTGTATGCACCTGCGCGATATTGAAGTCGTAGTCCCGAATTTCCAGGGCGCAGCGAAGCAGGTCCGCCAGGTCGAAAATGGACGTGGTGTGCAGGTTGGGGCGTGCGATGGCCGTGAGTTGGCCCAACAACTGGCTACTGCGCCGCACGCTGGTCATGACGTTTTCCATCATCTTCCGGGACTGATCGCTAAGGCCTTCGTCCATGCCGACCAGTTCGGTATACGCCATCATCGCGCCCAGGAAATTGTTGATGTCGTGGGTGACCCCATTGACATGATCACCCACCTGCGCAAATCGAAACAGTTCTTCCAGCCGTAGCCGGACTGACGGGTCCTGAAGTCTGACATTGCCCAGTTCATTTTCATCTTGCTGCTTCATAAACATCACCTAAGTTGCTGCGTACTATCATTACACCAGGAATCCCGCAGGAGGCTGTCGAATTCAGGGCATTCACAACATGGAGACACTCGCGGCGCCGGCGCCGGCGCTGATGGCCGCAGCAAAGAAGATCAGAAACAGGATGTAGGCCATTACGCTCAACAACACGATGATGATATTGATATAGCCCAATACCAGCCCGGCAATGGCCAGACCCCGGTTGCTTTCGGCAACCTCGCCCCGGCGAATTTGACCCAAGACCATGTGCCCGCAGATCACCGCGGGCACGGCGGTCAGGATGGAGAAACACACGAAGGACAACACCCCAAATACCAGGCTGGCGATCGCCAGGGACGAATTGGGATTGGGCGGGGGCACATGCCCATACATCCCGGGGGGGTCATAATCCTGATATCCACTCATGCGGCTTTCCTCCCAAACGCGACTGTCGGCGCCTGACATTCTTTACCAATAATATACGCCCATCACTGCATTATACTTTACGGAATCGCCATTGAATATGCAAGCATTTTACAAATGGATGTAGTTCTGATATTACCGATCTTTTCAATTCATAACGAGGCGTAGGGACGAACCTTGTGTTCGCCCGCGTGGGTGGGGTTTCCCACCCACGTCATCCCTGCGAAGGGGCATGTTGATTAAGTCGATTTTCAGAAATTGTGGACAAACACCATTCATTCAGTGGCAACATGTTTCTTCGAATAGCCACGGGGTTAGGCATTGCCGTTGTGGTTGACTATCTACTTTACACAACATTAAGACCAACCCCGGGCTAATCATCCGTGACCGCTCTGCGGTCGGGCGGTTGTATGTCCGTGGGTGATGAACGAGCAAAAGAATTTATCACGCCCTTGAAAGCCTTGATTTGTAGTTATGTTATTATACCGCGACGGAAAAAAAACTTAATCAACACGCCCCTGCGCAGGAATGACGTAGGGGCGGCTGCGCGCCCCTACCGACTCGTCAAGCCAAGGCCGTGCCGTTCAATCCCCTTTGTGCTTCGCACAAAGTCGCAAAGCAAGCTTTGCGACTCCTGGGCGGCTCAGCTTTTCCAGAACCCGGCGGCGTCGAGGTTGGCGCGCATCTTTTCGATGCCGAGCTGGGAGACTTCTTCCGCATCCCGCTCCCAGAGCGCCTGGCTGAAGAGTTCGAGGGAGAGACAGCGCTTGTAACCGATGGCGTGGAGGTCTTTCAGCACCTGCACCAGCGGCAGCACCCCGTCGCCGGGCAGAATCCGGTCGCCGTCGCCCATGTCTTCACGGGGCATGTCGCCGGGCACGTCGTTCCAGTGGAAGTCCGCGAAAAAATTGCCTTGCAAATGCTTGATGCCGTTGAAGCCGGAGCCCCCGCGGAAGAGGTGGAAGGTGTCCATAATCAGACAGGCCTCCGCGTCGTCCACGTCCAGGGCAATCGCTGTCGCCTGGCCAAGCCGATGCACGCCCTGAAGGAAGCCGACGAACTCAAAGGCCACCGTGATTCCGTAGTCCTCCCGGCCAATCCGCAGGAGTTCCCGGTACATTTCAATGCCCCACTCGAAGTCGAAGTTCGGCCGGTCCGGAAGGGGGATGGCAGCGACAAAGGGCGAGCCGACCTCGGAAACCTGACGCATCCGCCGCCGCGTGGCTTCCAGGGACTCTTCGAAGGCCTCGGGCGTCTCGGGCATTCCGTTCCACAGGCCGATGATGTTCGGGACATAGAGCCCACGGTCCAGAATTTCCGCGCCAAGTTCCTTCAGGTCGCCACCACCTTCTTCATACCCCTCGAGGTCGTCAATCCACAACTCGATACCGTCCCAACCGGCGACCT
>SKJD01000422.1 GCA_007116095.1 Candidatus Hydrogenedentota bacterium | reverse complement strand
GTCGACGCCGAATTTAACGCCCGCTTCTCGGCTACAGCAAAGCGCTATTGGTACAGCTTCGACTTCAGCCCCGAACCCAATCCATTCACAGCGCGCTATGCCTGGCAGGTGCCCTACCGTGTGGATCTGGACCTGATGCATGCGCTGCTGCCCAAGCTCATCGGCCGGCATGATTTCGCCGGATTCCAGAGCACGGGCAGCCAGATGAAAACCACCGTGCGCACGATTCACCACCTGGAACTACACCGCGGGGGGTTGGTCACGCCGCCCGAGCCCCACAACATCTACCGGCTGGAATTTTACGGGGACGCTTTTCTGTACAAAATGGTGCGCAATATCAGCGGGACGTTAATTGAAATCGCCCGGGGGCGTTTTACCCCCGAGACGATTGACAATTTTCTCGATGCTGGCGGTCCGTTCCGGGGTCATTGCGCCCCGGCCCACGGCCTGGCCCTGATTGAAGTCGCGTACGACGGCAGTCGCAAGGCGCGCCCCAGGCGCACTGCACAATCCTAATTGAAGTCCAACGTCAGCGAGCGCTCCCCTTTCCGAAGGATCACCACGCCGCTGTCCCAGTCGCTCTGGATAAAGGGACTGTCGAAGACTCGCTCCGGGGCGAGGTCCACCGCTTCCCCGTCCACTTCCGGCAGGGCGCTGTAGTCCGTGTGGAAGCGCAACGCTGCGCCTTCCAGGCCGGTGTACTGCAAGGTCGCGCCCTCCCAGCTCAAGGGAAGCGCCTGCACCGCATCACGGAAGGCTGCGTAATCAGCGTGGTCTTCCTTGAGCGATACCTCAATGATAACCGGCGCATATTCATCTTCCAGCACGATCCAGTCGCCCATATGGGTTTCCTCGGTGTCCCAGACATAGCCACCCCGTGACGGGCGCACCGCGGCATACGCGCCTTCGGCTTCGGCAAAGACCCAGTCCCCTTCCTCCATCCGGTTATCGAGTCCTGCCTCGGAAAAGAAAACGCGTGAAGCATTGGCATGGCGGTTGTAGCCATCATCGGGGAGTTTCTGGGCAATTAATGTCCCTTTGTGCTGTAACGACCACTGCGCATTGAAGACGGGGCTGTCGCCCTGGCATTGCGGGTAAATGCGTGCGTTGGGATGCCCGGAAAAGATGACGCCATGCCAGCGGTTCTGGCTGCTGATCATCGTCCAGTCCTCAAAGGGCCGGGCTTCCATTATCTGTGTGCCCATGATGAAGTGGGGCGTGACGTAGCTGTAGCGCAAGATACCGCCGAAGTCCGTACGCAAGCGGTAATCCGGATTGCCATGGAAACCCTCCTCGGCCAGGCCCATGCGACGCGAACGCACCTCATAGTCCCCGCGGCCCTCCGGATCGTGGAACATGTCAAGCACAATCAGGGGCAGGCGGTAATCGCTCGTCAGCACGGTGAACTGGTTCGCCGAGGGCCGGGAAGGATCGCCCACTTCCGCGTAGTACCAGAGCAACGGCACGATACCTTGCACGCCACGCTGGCTGCCCAATCCGGCATAAACCCGCGACTTGCCCCCGCCACGCACGCCATCAATGCTCTCTTCCGCCCAGGTCGCCCAGATCAGGTCCATCAGCAAACCACTGAGCCGGCGCAGCTCCGGATCCTCCGCGAAGTCATAGAAGTTGTAAATGCCCTTCAGCGTCATGAAGAGATAGCCTTCATGCGCGCTCTCGATGAAGAGCCCCTTCCGGGCACGCTCCCGCATGTATTCCTTGGCGTATTCCGTCCAGGCGGCATAGTGCTCGCCGGGGGTGTGGCCGTCTTCATAGGTGCGGTCGCGGTACTCCGGGGATTCGCTCAGCAATTTGCTGTAGTGCCAGATCGTGGAGAATATCTGGATGTGATGGTTCTCCGACTCCCAAACATGCCAGGTCATGTTGCTTTCATAGTCGGTGTCCGCAATACGGGAATGCTCGCTGGCAAATAGCCACATCGCCTCCAGGGCCACCGCCTCGGACTCCGGCGTCAGGCGGCCTGCTTCGATACTGCCGTCTTTGCCCCAGAACTCCATGATGCGCGTGTTAACGTCCGCCGCCCAGTAGAAACTGTCCCGATCATTGCGGGCGGCCCGGTCATCGCGGTAATAGGCGAAATTCTCGGCGAAGGCTTCATTGGCCTCCTCGATATCCTGGTCAAACCAGAAAGCGCGCATGACGAAGTCTGTGATGGAATAGGAGTAATGACGGGTGTAGAGCGGCCGGCCCTCACCCAATGGCGGACGCTTCTCCGCACGTTGCAAGGGCAGCCCTTCAAGTTCCGCGAACTGCTGATCACGGCGCGCTTCAAAGCCATCCCGAAGGGCCACAAGCGCTTCGTCTGACAGGGCAGCCGTCGCATTGAAAGCCGGCAACACGGTGAATCCAATCGCAAACAGCAAGACCGCCAAGGGCATGGGCAGGTATCTGGAAAGCATCGACATGAGCTATCTCCTCGCTTTGGTTAGTGCAAATTACGCAATTGTACAATACCGTTCATACCATAAAGGGTTGGGAGTGGTATGTCAATTTCCGACGCCTACCCACAAAACGCCAAAATATTGCCCACAACACCCCAAAACACGCAAAACAGGCCCGATGCAAATGATACATCGGGCCTGAAGAGTTTCATGATTCAGCTAGCTATTTGAAGAAGTAACTACTTCTTCTTGGCTGTCTTTTTTGCCTTCTTGGCTTCGGCTGTGGCCTTCGCCTTTTCAGCGGCTTCGGCCTGGAGCTTGTTGGCGGCGGCGGCATCGCCGATATGCAGGTTGTCGTAGGCCTGCTGGCTGGACTCAAAGTAGTCAATGCCTTCCACGCCATGCCATCCGGGCTGATGGTACATCGGATTCTTGCTGCCGCTTTCGGCGATGCGCTTTTCGATGTAGGCCTCCATCTGGCCGCGGAGATGCTCGACGACCTCCGGCATTTCATCCGCCAGGTTATTGTCCTCATCGGGATCTTCGATGAGGTTATACAGCTCCACCGGCGGCTTGAAGTGGAAATCCGGCTCCAGGGCCACAATGAGCTTCCATTCCGGCGTGCGCCAGCCATGCTTGCGCATCCAGGTGCATTCGGTGATGTAGAAGGAAGAATCGTGACTCGCGACCTCGCCCTCGACCATGGGCAGCAACGACTGCCCATCAAAGTGGGCGTCGCTCTTGACCTCGGCAAGTTCCAGCAAGGTCGGCACGAGATCCTTGTGCTGGTTGTAGCCCGGTACGCGCTTGTTCATCGGCAACTTCTTCGGATAGCGGATGATGAGCGGTACTTTCAGGCAGACATCGTAAATGCCATGGTGGTCAAACCAGCACTCATGGTCATAGAGCGTCTCGCCGTGATCACCGTTGAGAACAACAATCGTGTTGTCGAGGATGCCCATGACTTCCAGTTGATGGAAGATGCGCTGAATACAGGCGTCCATATAGGCAACGGCGCCGTCATACTGGGCAATGATGTAGTCTTTATCCGTGACGCCCTGCGGCATCCAGGTGCAGAAGTAGTCCCAAAAAGGCTTGAATTCCCGAACCGGGTCCATGGATTTGTTCTTCGGGTCGAACTCGTCGCCCGCATAAAACATCCGGTCGAAGGGGCGCGGAGGCAGGTAGGGCGAGTGCGGGTCCATGTGACGGAGCATCATGAACCAGGGCTTTTTGCTGCGCGCCAGCCGCTCGATCTCCGGCAGGGCCACTTCGTTCAGGTTGTGCGCCTTTGGGGCGCGTTCATCGACCGAGCTTCCCCAGGCCTCGTAGTCCAGATATTTACTGAAGCCCCGTGACGAGGGATTTCCCGTAAAGCCGACACAGGTAGTGTTGTAACCGGCCTTCCGCAATATCTCCGGCAAGGTCTTTACCTTCGGCGTGAGCTTGCCCTTGTGACGCAAAGCCACAACCTGGTTGCTGAAACAATCGGTGCCCGTCAACATCGAAGCGTAGGCCGGTGTGGTCGGCACATACGGGCAGAACGTGTTTTCAAACAGGACGCTCTCTTCCGCAAACTTGTCCATGTGCGGCGTGGTGCGATGGTGGTAGCCGTAGCAACTCATGTGCGTGGAGAGCAACGAATCGATCGCCACTAATAGAATATTGGGCTGATCGCTTGATTGGCTTCCAGGCGTGCGTTTTGGTGGCATGATAGATGCCTTTCTTGTTGGGGCCGCGTTCCCGCCACGGCCTTCCCCTTCCTTGACCTAAAACAAAGCTATCTTAAACGTCTGCTTATTTTACCGATTCTGTTTCTCGGAATGAAAGACTGGACGGGATAAAATAGCACGCTTTGCCATGTAGTATCCCGAAAATACTGCACAAAACGCACGCCCTATCCCGTCGGCTCATTTAAGAGGACCTGAGGAGGTCCTCAGCCCGCGAAGTATTCCGGCGCGTTGCCCGCCTTCCACTTGATATTGCAGCCGATGCTTGGCTTCTGATTCGGGTCGGGCTTTTCTCCGGCCAGGACGGCATCCGCCGCTGCCCGCAGGTCCTTCCCCGTCGGCTTGATGTCGTTGCCGGGTCGGGCGTCGTCAAACTGCCCGCGATAGGCCAGCTTTAAGTCGCCGTCGAAGAAAAAGAAATCCGGAGTGCAAGCCGCCTTGTAGGCTTTGGCCACTTCCTGGGACTCGTCATACAGGTACGGGAAGGTGTAGCCGAAGTCCCGTTTCACCTCCGCCATTTTCTCCGGACTGTCATCC
>SKJD01000445.1 GCA_007116095.1 Candidatus Hydrogenedentota bacterium | reverse complement strand
CGTCCGCTGGACTAAACCCCATTGCGGGAGGGCTGCTTCCTTGGCGCGTCCTCCCGCTTCCTCTTTATGGAGAGCGCCATGTACGGAAAACGCGCCCTGATGATTCGTTGCGCTTGCTTGGGGATGCTGTTCGCTTGCCTGGGCATGCCGCGCCAACAAGCGTCGGTAGCCGCGCCTGACGCCATACAACTCCCACCGCCCGTTATCCGGGATGTGGTGTCCCTGGAAGTCTTTGATGCCGACGGTATCGCCCTGGGCGATCTGACCGGCAACGGCGCACTGGACATCCTGACTTCGGAAGGCGCCAAGGGCGCTACGCTCTGGTTCGAGCAAGGGGCTGACTGGAAAGACTGGACCCCACACTTCATTCATCAAATCATTATGGATGAGCATGAAATCGAAGGCAATGCGCTGGGCGATTTCAATGGTGATGGGCGTTATGAGGCAGTCTCCCTGGACCAGCGCAATGGCGCCATATACCTGCACAAGGCCCTCGGGGATCCCCGTGGGGAATGGAAAAGCGGGGTAATACAAGCCGATCGTCCACTGGTGCAAGATGCCTTGGTCACCGATATTTCCGGCAATGGCCGTCCTGATCTGGTCTATACCTGGGAAGGCCGCGCGGCCGGGCAGGGCGGTGTTCATTGGCTCGAATGGGTGGGCGGTGATCCCTGTGATTCGGATTCCTGGCGTGATCATGTGATGACACAACACGAGAGCGCCTGGTGGTTGGCCCCGCGTCGGATGGATTTTTCCGGTGATGACCAGCGCACAGATATTGTGTTCACGGCCCGCCATTTAATCAACCGCAACCCCGGCTCGCGTCCCGGCCTCTTCTGGATGCAACCGGGCGAAGACGTCCGGGCGCCCTGGAAAGTGCATACCATTGATGATAGCCTCCCCCACCCGCTGCATGTTGATACGGGCGATTTGCAGGGCAACGGTGATGACCGGGACCTGGTGGTCGGCGGATTCGACACCGAGCGTTTGTATTACTACTACTTTGTCCCGGAAGAACGAGGCTGGACGCGCCATGACGTCTCGCTGCCGGCTTTGGATGCTATTCAATTGGACACCATTTGGAATGTGAAGGCGCTGCGCCTGGGCGGGGACCGGGACAGCATCTTTGTAGCGGCGTCGAAAGGAGACGTTGGCGCCTGGATGCTCTACGATTTTACCGGCCAACAGTATGAACCTCGTATCCTGCGGGAATTGAATTACCCCCACCCCACAGAAGATCGCATCTTGCTCCATGACGTTACCGGAGACGGTCAGGCCGAGCTTTTCCTACCCGACTCCGGTCCGGGGGTGAACCGGCTCCATATTTTGCGACTGAGGCGGGACTGGTAAGCATCGCCAGCGAGGAGAATTACGCCATATTTTCATTCGGATGTGCTACAATGACCTTATCGAGGGGCGTTCTGTACTGACGCGCTATATCGGGGCGTGTCGGCGCTGAATGGTATTTTTGAACTGATGGAGGCAAGAACGCTTTATGGCGACGCAAATATCCGTTTCACAGGTGTTTGACGAAATTACCGACTTTCTCGCAGTACATGGCGACGACTGGGACCACGCGGCTTGGGAAGCCCTGGTGGCCTCAATGGCAAATCAGGGCCTGGAACCCAGCGACGAAATGCGACGGAATCTGGGGAATATCCTGGAGGCGAGCAAGTTTTTCCTGGGGCAGATGCCTGCCAAGCCTGCGAAGGCGAAGTCACGCGCCAAGGCAAAGCCCAAGGCCAAAGCCAAGGCGAAGCCGCGGGCCAAGGCCAAACCAGAAAGTGCATCTTAATCCGTTGTAAGCGGTTGAAATCAGTTTCATCAATTTGGCGCGGCGTCGGTATCTAAGCGCCGCGCCTTTGTCATAATGCGATACGTTAACCGGGAATTGATTGCCGATCAGGGGGACCGCCACATGGCAAGCCTGGATGAAGCCGCCCAAGCCTTTCTGGCGTTGGAGCGGATCGCGGTATGTGGGGTGTCGCGCAAGGGCGGCGCCGTGGGGAATTACATCTACAAAAAGCTGCGGCAGTCGGGCTATCAGGTCTATGCCGTGAATCCCAATGCGGACAGCGTGGAGGGCGATACCTGTTACCCGGACCTGGCCGCTCTGCCTGAAGCCGTGGAGGGCGTGGTTATCGCCACGCACCCCAAACGCAGCGCGAAAATTATCCGGGATTGCGCCGCACTAGGGGTGCAACAGGTCTGGATACACCGCTCACTTGGAACCGGGAGCGTGGATGACGACGCGGTGGCCCTGGGCCGGGAGTTGGGACAGACGATTATTCCCGGGGGCTGTCCGATGATGTATTGTTCGCCGGTGGACCTGCCCCATCGTTGCTTGCGTTGGTTTCTGGAGAAAACGGGCAAGCTCCCGGTCTGACCGGCACGATAAACTTGCAACAAAACACCCTACTTGGCTATGGTAGGCGTCTGTTTTTTCCGCTTTTCTAGCCCGAACCGGGTTGGCGCAAACTTCCCTGGAGATTTTCGAAGTGACCGAAGCTGTGTCTGATAGCGTTCCGACGTATTTTGTGTCCATTGTGGTGCCTGTGTACAACGAAGAAGAATCCCTGGACGCCCTTTGGGAAGAAGTTCGCGACGCCATGGCGCTAGCGCCACAGCATCGTTTTGAGTTGATCCTCGTGGACGACGGCAGCAAGGACAACTCTTTCGAAAAGATTCAGGCTTTACATGCTGCGCACCCCGAGGAAGTCCGGGGTATACAGTTGCGGCGGAATTTCGGTCAGACGGCGGCGATGGCGGCCGGATTTGACGCTGCCCGTGGGGATATTATCGTGCCCATGGACGCCGACCTGCAAAACGATCCCGCGGATATACCCAAGCTGCTTGCGAAAGTGGACGAAGGCTTCGATGTGGTGAGCGGCTGGCGGGCCAATCGTAAGGACAAGGCCTTTACCCGCAAGGTCCCCTCGAAGATAGCCAATGCGCTCATCTCCTGGATAACCGGGGTGCCTCTGCACGACTACGGTTGCACGCTTAAGGCCTATCACCGCAACGTGGTGGTGGAAATGAACCTCTACGGGGAGTTGCACCGCTTCCTGCCCGCGCTGGCCAGTTGGGCGGGCGCCAATGTCGCCGAGATTCCCGTCAACCACCGGGCGCGGCAGTTCGGGGTCTCCAAATACGGCATTGACCGCACCCTCCGCGTGATCCTCGATCTGATCACCGTCAAATTCCTCCTCTCCTACTCCACCAAGCCCATGCAGGTTTTCGGCAAGTGGGGCCTGTACATACTTAGTCTGGGCGGGATGACCGCGATCATGGCGGTGATGATGAAGCTGATGATTCCCAAGCACAACATGACCGGGAATCCCTGGATGTACCTGGCCATCTTTTTTGGACTCAGCGGCATGCAGCTCATTGGCATGGGCCTGCTTGGCGAAATCAGCGTCCGCACCTACTACGAAAGCCAGCGTAAGCCCATCTACACCGTCCGCAAACGCCTTGATAGCGCCCCCGACAGCAACACGCCCACCGTCAACGAAGAACGTAACGGGTAACTGTGAGCGCATGAAAATTCTGTGCTTCAGCCCATTTTGATCCACTGATTTTCACAGATTAACACAGATTTTATGGGGAGTCTGTTACAAGGCTAAATGGCTGTGTTTGCGATCTGTTTGTGTGGCTCTCAGGCTTCCAGATGTCTTGTTTTGATGGTAATGCCAGAACTATGCCCAAAAACTTGCTTTTTGGCGGTTTTCTTATATATTATCACGCTAAAGTCCACCTATCGTGTAAGATTCTTCCGCGCTAACAGCATGGTATGCAGTTAGAAAAATGGCCGTTTAGATTAAGGAAAAACGTATGCAGCTCACACGAATTTGCGTTGCTTGGGTATTGGTATTTATTGCAATTTTATCTGCTTCTCACCTGGTGGCAGAATCACATTCCTTTCAACTTCAAGCTGAAAATGGTATATCACTCCAAATCAATACTGCTACCACGTTGTCTGTTCATGGAGAAAAGTCGCGGTCGGGCAGCTACAGTTATTTTTGGCATTGCTCCGCAGGGGAGATTGCAGGTTCCGGTGCGACAGTCACATATACCGCGCCACCGACTCCGGATCGTGTATTTGTAACGGTACACATTGTTTCAGGTGATGAACTAATTTCCATTCAAACTCTGGGGTTGCAGGTTTTCAAGCAATATGTGATGCTTAAGGCGGATGACATGACGGCCTGGGTCAATTTGAGCGATCCACAAGTTCCAACTACTTGGGCCAGATACATCAATTACATGCGCAATGAAGCCCAAGTAAAGGCTTCGGCAGGTATCATTGGTCAGCGTGTGGAAAATGCGTCTGACGCATATTTTGAATATATCCGAGAGCACCACTTGGGGGGATATATTGAGTTTTGGAACCATGGATGGACACACGCCCGATATACCAAATCCAACATACCCGAAAAATATTTTGATTTGGATGGCATACTACATGATGATTATTTTGACGTCTTCAAATCAGAAAAGTCCTTGTATGAATTTCAGGGCATGGACTATGATCATCAATACACAAACATGAAAGCGACCCAAGATGTATTGAAGGAACGTGCGGGTATCACGTTGAGAACATTCGGAGCTCCTTACAACAAGGTAGACTTAACCACAGCTCACGTAATCCGGGATATTGACGACATAGACGT
>SKJD01000234.1 GCA_007116095.1 Candidatus Hydrogenedentota bacterium | reverse complement strand
TTTTTGAAGCAAGCGGGTGTGGCGGCGACGATGGCGGTGTTGGCGGGGCGACAGGCAGGCAGTTGGGCGCAGGAGGGAGCTCTGAGCCGACCAAATATCATCTGGATTTACAGCGATGACCATGCGGTGAATGCGGTAAGTGCATATGGTGGGCGGCTGGCGGAGGTGGCGCCGACGCCGAATATTGATCGCATCGCCCGTGAAGGAGCGCTGTTTCGGAACAACTTTGTGGCGAATTCGATCTGTGGACCGTGCCGGGCGACGGTGTTGACGGGGCTGCACAGCCACCTGAACGGCTTCCGACAGAACGGGGATACTTTTGATGGCAGTCAGCAGACCTTCCCGAAGCTATTGCAGGAACACGGCTACCAGACCGCGCTCTTTGGCAAGTGGCACCTGGCGAGTGAGCCTACGGGCTTTGATGTCTGGGATGTCCTGCCCGGGCAGGGGCATTATTACAACCCGGCATTCCGCGACCCGAACGGCATGCGCCAGGTGGATGGTTATGTCTCGGATGTCATCACCGACTATTCGCTGGACTGGCTGGAATCACAGCGCGATCCGGAGCAACCATTCTTGCTGATGGTGCAGCACAAGGCGCCGCACCGGGAGTGGGAGCCGGGTCCGGATCACCTTACGCTTTTCGATGATGTGGAAATTCCGGAGCCCCACAATCTTTTCGACGATTACTCCGGCCGGGGCACGGCGGCGCGGGAGCAGGACATGACTATCGCGGAGACGATGCGCCTGGGGCCGGACCTGAAGGTCTGGTCGGAGGAGGAAATCGGCACGCCGGTCTGGGAGCGCACTTATGGCCGCATGACCGAGGCGCAGCGGGCCGCCTGGGATGCGGCGTATAACCCGAAGAACGAAGCTTTCCTTGCGGCCAACCTGGAAGGCAAGGAGGAGGTGCGCTGGCGTTACCAACGCTACCTCAAGGACTACCTGCGCTGTATCCGCTCCATTGACGACAACGTCGGGCGGATTCTGGATTACCTGGACGAATCCGGGCTGGCCGAAAACACGGTGGTTTTCTATTCCTCGGACCAGAGCTTCTACCTCGGCGAACACGGCTGGTTCGACAAGCGCTTCATCTATGAGGAATCCTTGCGCACACCGATGGTGGTGCGTTGGCCGGGCGTCGTGGAGCCGGGCACGGAAATCCACCAGCTCGTTCAGAATATCGACTGCGCCCAGAGCTTCCTCGACATCGCCGGAGCGGCGGAGCCGGACAATATGCAGGGGCGCAGTTTTGTGCCGCTGATGCGGGGTGAAAATCCCGGTGACTGGCGTGACGCCATCTATTACCACTACTACGAGGGCGAGGGAAAGGTCCACAACGTCTACAAGCATTACGGCGTGCGGACCCGCCGTTACAAGCTGGTCTATTTCTACACCCTGGATGAGTGGGAATTCTATGATCTGGAGAATGATCCCCACGAGATGCAGAGCGAATACGACAACCCCGAGTACCAGTTCCGGATTCAGGCGCTCAAGCATGAGTTGGAGCGTTTAAGGACTCAATACGAGGTGCCTGAAGACGAAGACATCGCTTGATCTGGTGCTTGATTGCATGTGGGATATGGCGTGAAAAAAGTGGGTGAGGTGGATACGGCAACAATGGGCCGGTCGTCTCACCCATTTCGCTTTCTTGCAATAGCAACCAGGGCCGGGGATGCGCTACGGTTCCGGAGGTGGTGTTTCCTCTGTGCCCAGGAAATCTTCCTGGAAGTTCGGAAATAGGGTGGCGAGTATGCTGTAGCACATCAGAAACGGGGCCAGGAGAAGCATGAGACCCTCGAGAAGATCCACGCCGGATTGGCGCGCCGGAGCTGGGCGCGTGATTGGGTGCAGGTGTGATCGGGACATCGTTGTTGTCTTCTTTCTGCGTATGTCCGGGTTGACCCGTGGGCGTTGATATAGTAGTATGCCTGTATAGGAAACATGGGGCGCACACAGGAGCTTCGTGGATGTCGATGCACTGGATATACGATAGCACAAGAATGGGGCCGCTTGTTATGGGCGGCCTGTCGGGTGTGCTGTGCCTGTGTTTTTTGCTGACGCCATCGGGGTATGCAGAAACGGAAGGCGTCTTGTTGACCAACCGGGGGGAGAAGCACGCAGACAATCCCGATGCGCGGATTCATCCTTCCGAACCCGACCCCACCTGGCGTCAACCCCGTCCCATTCCACAAAATCAACAACCCCTGGTCATTCCAAGCACCCGAAACCGGCCTGGCGCGCCCAATGCCGGCGTCAATACTCCGGCGAGCTCTTCGTCCGGTAATCACGCTACCAGCAGGAGCGATGCGCCTCGTCACCCTCAAGCAGGCGCTGATAGAACAAGCATCCGTGAACAAGAGTCGGCACGCAATAATGCGCTTCCACCTCCGGTAACGACCCGAGGCACGGGCGCAGGCAGCACCGCGGGCAGCAGCATACGCCCGGACGGCATGGAGGGCTACCGTATCCGCGAGACCGACGGCGGCACCAGCACGGTACGACCAGATGGCATGGGTGGCTACCGGACCCGGAGCGGGGCGGATACCGGCAGCATCCGCCCAGATGGCATGGGCGGCTATCGAATCCAGGAAAGCCATACCACCGGCGGCCAGCCTACACGGATGCGTCCGGACGGCCTGGGCGGCTATCGTATTCGCGAATCCGACGGCAGCACCAGCACGATGCGTCCCGATGGCCTGGGCGGCTACCGCATTCGCGAGGCCGACGGCAGCACGACCCGAGTGCGCCCGGATGGCCTGGGCGGCTATCGGCGCAATTAACGTTGGGTGACATTATGCGCAACGGTTTCGTGCAGTAAATGCGCTGTCTCCACGGGGTATATCCAGAAATCTTGACCGTTTATGTAAGGTATCCGAAAAACTCTAAAAAGCATATTTTGCTGGAACGAGGCCCTGTGCTTGGGCTATAATGTCTCTGCATCCAGGGGGGCTTGTGGGTGTCGGCGCAGTTCGACGCCTCGGCCGCTGTGGAGCCTGCTTTTATGGCGGTTTTAATATATGTTTTCGCCCTGCGCCACCGCGTGGGGTATATCCCGTCAAAACCGCTTCTGTCATCACTTTCACGCTCACAAAGGAGGTAACGCCGGGCCTATGAGTGCTAGCAGCCTGAGTCAACGACTCACCACCACTGTCGCCAAGGAGCTCTTGGTGGGCATCACGGGGATAATTCTCGTGCTGTTCATCATCGGACACTTGGCGGGGAATCTCTTAATCTTTGTGGGACCCGAGGCATTTAATCTCTACGCCGAAAAATTGGCTGATCTGGGGCCGTTGCTCTGGGTGGCGCGTATCGGATTGATTGCCGCGGCCATCGCCCACATCAGCACCGCGATCCTGCTGGCCCGCCTGAACCGGATCGCCCGTCCCGACCGCTATGCGCACATCGCCTACATGGGCAAAAAAAGTATGGCGACCCGCACGATGATCTTCTCGGGCATCGCCATTCTTGCCTTCCTGTTCCTGCACCTCTACGATTTTACGTTCCCGGAAAAGGCGGGGCCTGCCAGTGTGGTTGCCGGGGAAAACCTTGGTCTGTACGGACTGGTGTGGAACACGTTCAGCAACCCCCTCCATTCATTGATTTATATCATCGCTGTTTCGGCAGTGGGCCTGCACCTGAGCCACGCCATTTCCAGCGTTGTTGTGACGTTGGGCGTGCTTAGCGACAAGGCCACAGACAAGATGGACATCATCGGCAAGGTAATCGGCCTGGTCATCGCACTGGGCTTCGCCGCCATCCCGATTTATGTCCTGGTGCATACTTACATCATAGGAGTAGAGGCCTGATGCTCGATGCGAAAATTCCGGAGGGCCCCATTGCGGAAAAATGGGCCCGACACAAGTTCAATATGAAGCTGGTCAACCCCGCAAACAAGCGCAAATTCAATGTCATCGTCGTGGGCACCGGGCTGGCGGGAGCCGCTGCCGCCGCCTCCCTCTCTGAAATGGGCTACAAGGTGCTGACGCTGTGCATTCAGGACAGCCCGCGCCGCGCCCACAGCATTGCCGCCCAGGGGGGGATCAATGCCGCCAAGAATTACCAGAATGACGGCGACAGCGTTTACCGCCTGTTCTACGACACCGTCAAGGGCGGCGACTACCGCGCCCGCGAGGCCAATGTGCATCGCCTGGCGGAGGTCAGTGGCAACATCATCGATCAATGCGTCGCGCAAGGCGTGCCCTTCGCCCGGGAATATGGCGGCTACCTGGACAACCGCTCTTTCGGCGGCGCGCAGGTCTCCCGCACCTTCTACGCCCGGGGGCAAACCGGTCAGCAGTTGCTGCTCGGGGCCTACAGCGCCCTGATGAAGGAAGTCGCCCGGGGCGGCGTCACGCTGCTGCCGCGCCGCGAGATGCTCGATCTCGTGGTGGAGGACAACCGCGCCGTGGGTATCGTCTGCCGCAATCTGCTGGACGGCAAGATGGAGTCCTACAGCGCCGACAGTGTCCTGCTCTGCACCGGCGGCTACAGCAACGTCTTCGACCTGTCGACCAACGCCCGCGCCTGCAACACCACCGCCATCTGGCGCGCACACCGCCGCGGCGCCCTCTTCAGCAATCCCT
This sequence comes from Candidatus Hydrogenedentota bacterium, assembly GCA_007116095.1. Lineage (GTDB taxonomy): Bacteria > Hydrogenedentota > Hydrogenedentia > Hydrogenedentales > SCBR16-9 > SCBR16-9. Next base: position 88 of record SKJD01000234.1, on the reverse strand, counting down.
GCTATACGCAGATTCACCCGACCTGTATCCCTATCCATGGGGAGTACCAGTCCAAGCTCACGCTGATGAGTGAAAGCCTGCGGAACGA
>SKJD01000129.1 GCA_007116095.1 Candidatus Hydrogenedentota bacterium | reverse complement strand
TCGGAAAGCTTTACACAAGTAATAGCCGAATTCGAGCTGGAAAAGAATATTGATATTGCAGCCCAGGAGGTACGGGACAAGATCAACGAAGCCCAGCAGCAATTGCCACTTGATTTGGAGCCGCCAATAGTCCGTAAATTTGATACGGCGAGCGCGCCCATCATGTGGATCGCAATCACCACGACAGGCGAATACCGGGATATGGCGGAGTATGTCGACCGGGTATTGAAAGAGCGTTTGCAGACGGTACCGGGCGTGGGCTCAATCATGCTCGGGGGTTTCCGAGAGCGGGAGGTGCGGGTCTGGCTGCGCCCCAAAGACCTGGAGGCAAGCGGTCTGACACCACTGGATGTCGCCCATGCTATCCAAACAAAGCACGTGGAATTGCCGGGGGGGCGCATCGAACAGCCCGAGACGGAATTCACGGTCAAGGTCATGGGCGAATACGAGTCGGTCGAAGCGCTGCAAACGTTGGTAGTCAAAGAATTTGCCGATGGGGTGGTGCGCTTGCGAGATGTCGCCGATGTCGTGGAGGACACCGAAGACCTGCGTTCGATTGCACGTTACAGCCAGTTGCCCACGGTGGGTATGGGGGTACAAAAGCAATCGGGCGCCAACACCGTGGCCGTCGCCCGGGAGGTTAAACGGATACTCGAGACGTTTGAGGAAGAACTACCGCCGGAGATGTCGCTGCACCTGGCCTTCGATTCCTCGCGCTTTATTGAAAATTCGATGCGGGACGTACTGCGCGACCTCATGATTGGGGCCATGCTGACCGCCTTCGCCATGCTGGTCTTCTTGCGGAATGTGCGGATGACGATTATCAGTGTCATGGCGCTACCAGTCTCCATTATCACCACCTTTATCGCCATGTACACCTTTGGCTTCACCATCAACACCATGACCATGCTGGCCATGTCGTTGGCGATTGGACTGGTTATCGACGATACGATTGTGGTGCTCGAAAATATCTTCCGGCACGTGGAAGAAGACCGGGACAAAACAGCCAAACAGGCGGCCAGCACCGGGGCCAATGAAGTGGCCTTTGCCGTGCTTGCCACCAGCATGACGGTGGTGGCCGTATTCTTGCCAGTGGCCTTCATGCGCGGCATCATCGGCCGCTTTTTCTTCCAATTCGGTATGTCGGTCGCCCTGGCCGTAATCATCGCGACAATCGTGGCTTTTACCGTGATTCCCATGCTGTGCTCGCGCCTGCTCAAGCACAGCCCCGAAAAACATGGCCCGGTATTTCGCGCCTTTGAAGCGGCCTTTGTGGCCATTGAACGGTTCTACACCACCAGTTTGCGCATAGCCTTGCGCCTGCGTTGGGTAACCGTCGGTATTGCATTATTGGTGGCAGTCGCTGGTGTGCTGCTGGCCATTTTTGTTGTTCCCAAGCAATTTTCCACGGAACCAGACATGAGCCAAATGCAGGTCCGTTTTGAGTTTCCGACTGGTACCTCCATCTTTAAGTCCGATGAAGGTATGCGGGTTTTGGAAGGCGTACTTTTCGAGCAGCCAGAAATCCGGGGCGCCTTTGCACTGGTGGGTACGGGTGGCTTTGGCGGCAGCGTGAATAATGGCCTGATGTTTGTGAACATGTCGTATCCCCATGAACGCGATGCTTCCCAGGAAGACGTGATGATTCGCTTGCGTCGTCTTTTCTCTGAAGCTTTACCCGAGGCCATCATCAGCGTAGAGCATATTGATCTGGTGGGTGGGGGCGGTCAACGCTCCTCAGAACTCGAGTATATCGTGCAAGGCCCGGATATTGAACGCATGTCTGAGATCGTGAACAACGTCATGGCGGATATGGATGCAACCGAAGGCATTGTAGGCGTTGACTCAAACCTCCGCCTGAACAAGCCGGAAGTACAGGTGAACATCAACCGGGAACTGGCGGACAATCTTGGCGTCGATGTACAAACCATCGCACAAAACCTGAACATCCTTTTCGGCGGTATGGATGTCGCAAAATACAAGACTGATGGACGCCGGTATGAAATCCGGATGCGCGCCGCCCCGGAAGCCCGAATGGAGATGGATGACCTGACCCGCCTGACCGTGCGCGCCAACAACGGCGAGCTTATCCAAATGTCGAATCTGATCACGATTGAAGAAGGCTTTGGACCCAATGTGGTCAGCCGTTATAACCGCGCACGCTCAGCGAAGATTTACGCCAATCTCGAAGACCTCCCATTGAGTGATGCAATAGAAATTGGCAACACCATCATCGCACAGCATCTCCCGGACGAAGATGGCTGGTCCATTTCACTGGGTGGCTCGGCGGAAATCTTTGCCGAAGCCATGTACTACCTGTTGGTGGCGCTGTTAATCGCCATCTTCTGTGTATACATTATTCTGGGCTCGCAATTTGAATCGTTCGTTCACCCGTTCACCATCATCATGTCCGTCCCGTTGGCCATTATCGGCGGCATCGGCCTGATTCTGGTGACGGGACTGGCCCTGGATATTTTCGCCTTTATCGGCTTCATTATGCTGGTCGGTATTGTCACCAAAAATGGGGTATTGCTGGTGGATTTCATCAATAAGATGCGTGAACGCGGCCTGGATCGCGAAGAGGCCATCCTGCGTGCCGGTCCCTTGCGCTTGCGGCCCATCCTGATGACAGCCACGACGACCGTTGCAGCGGTTACGCCGGTGGCCCTGGCCTTCAGTGAAGGCGGCGAACAACGCGCTCCCATGGGTATCGCCGTAATTGGCGGTCTTGTGACCTCCACCCTGCTGACCCTGTTGGTGATCCCCTGTGTGTACACCATCCTTGACGACATGTCGCTGGGCTTCAAGCGTCTGACTGGTGGGCTTTTTGCCTGGAGTGAAGGTCCGGAAGATTCGGCCAAGACGGAGAAAGATTCATGACAAAAGACAGAGCCTTAATTGCCCGGTTGCTGATGGTCGGTGTGCCGGTTTTGCTACCGACACTGGCGCTCATGGGCTGTGCCCACCACAGTCCGAGCTGGACCCCGGAATCGGTACGCCCGCCAGAAGATATCCGGTATGCCCTGGAGGCAACGGAAGACCCGGCGACGCCAACGGATGACTCTACCCTTGAGACGACCGAAATGTCTCCGGAAGTCGCGGTTGAAGACCCTGAGGATATTATCTGGTTGGGCGAGCGGGCCATTGACCCCGCCACACCGTTAATGACGCCCCCGGCGGCTCCGGGCGAAACGATCGAGGTCAGCAGGGACGGGGTTATTTTGTCGGCACTCGCCAACAACCGATCTCTGGCCGTCAGTCGCTTCGGTCCGCAAATCGCTTCAACGCTTCGACCCGAGGCGCGATCCGCCTTCGATCCGACGTTGCTGGCGACGGTCTCGCATGGGCGCTCGACAGAACAGATCGGCGGTATCTCCCGCTTTACCGTGGGCCAGGCGGCAGGCGGCTTCGGTCCCAGCTTCGTACCGGAGCTTTCCCCGATACAGCAGCTACTCGCCCCGGATCCATTGGTCGAGTTCCTGGAGCAGGCGCAAACCATTGAAAACACCGTGAGCGCACTGATCCAGGACGGTCGTCGCATCATCTATGGTCCCCAGGAGCTGGCTTTTTCCATCGAGAACTCCGATACCGAAGTCCGGGTGGTGAATTACTTCCCCACCGGCACGGAAGTTTTCCTGGCAGGCGGTGTCAGTCGCTTCGCCACGGATTTTACCCCTTCAGAATATACGGGCCGCTGGGATGTCGGCATTACCCAGTCCCTACTGCGGGGCGCGGGGCGCAATGTGAACCTGGTCTCCCTGCGTCAAGCCGAAAATACCGCGGCGCAGAGCGAGCACGAGTTTCGCTCGATGCTCATGGACACGGTCACGATGGCGGAGAACGCCTACTGGGGCCTGGTCCTGGCCGATGAAATGCTGCGCATCCAAGAGTTTTCCGTAAATTTGGCTGAGCAGCAACGTGAGCGCAATAAGGACCTGGTAGAAGTCGGGATAGCAATACAAGGTACGGTCATCGCCGCCGATGCGGAAGTCTCCTCGCGGCGGGCCGATCTGATCGATGCCCAGGCCATGCGCAAGGAACAGAGTATCAACCTGGTCCGCGTGTTGAATCCGGACATCAGCGCGAGCGGCTGGGATTTGCTCTTTTCGCCCCAGGACCCGCCCGAGATTGGCGCGATTCCCTTGCAGCCGGATGACAGCGCCAGGTTGGGCCAGCAGTATCGCCCCGAACTGGCCCAGGCCCGTCTGGAATTGGCCAACCGGGAGCTGGATGTCGTGCGCACGAAGAACGGCCTCCTGCCCCGGCTGGACGCCTTCGCCCAATACGGACGCACCAGCCTGGCGGATTCAGCCAGTGATTTCGCCACACACCTGGACAGCAGCGATTACGACAACTACGCTGTCGGGATCAATTTCCAGATGCCGATCCTAAACCGGGGTGAGCGCGCACGGCATCTTCGCGCACAATTCCAGGAAGAACGCGCCAAGGCGGCGATTTTTAACCTGGAGCAGATGCTTGAGGTCGAGGTGCGCCAGGCCTGCATCGAAGTAGAGCGCCAATGGGAACGACACCAGGCCACCGAAGCCGCTGTCCTGGCCCGGGAAGAAGAGCTGCGCATTGAGGAGGACCGCTACTCAGTGGGCATGTCCACGAACCTGGATGTACTTCAGGTACAGCGCAATCTCATTGCTGCGCAGGTGGCGGAAGTCACGGCCCGGGTCGATTACATCCG
>SKJD01000454.1 GCA_007116095.1 Candidatus Hydrogenedentota bacterium | reverse complement strand
CAGATTCCAACCAACTTGCCGTTGGTGCGTGAAGACCTGAACGACCTGATTTTCGCGACGGAAATCGGCAAATTCAAGTACGTCGCCCAGCAGATCATGGAAATTCACCAGTCCGGTCGCCCCATCCTGGTGGGTACGGTTTCGATTGAGAAATCCGAAGAATTGGCGCGGCTGCTGGAGGAAGAAGGCATTACCGACACCCAGGTCTTGAACGCCAAACACCACGAGCGCGAGGCGACCATCGTCGCCAATGCCGGTAAACGGGGCGCCATCACCATCGCCACGAACATGGCGGGCCGCGGTACGGACATCAAACTGGCCGAAGGCGTGCGCGACCTTGGCGGGCTGTATATCATCGGCACCGAGCGGCATGAGTCACGGCGCATTGACAACCAGCTCCGGGGCCGTTGCGGTCGTCAGGGCGATCCGGGCACCACGCGCTTTTTCGTCAGTCTGGAAGACGATGTGGCGCGGCTCTTTGGCGGCGACAAGGTCAAGCGTATTGTTGACATGATGGGCAGCGAGGCGATGGACGCCGAACCGCTGCAACAGCGTATGGTCAGCCGCTCAATTGAACGCGCCCAGAGTCAGGTGGAGGAACACAACTTCGAAATTCGTAAGCATGTGCTGGAATACGACGAGGTCATGGACCGCCAGCGCAAGTACATCTACGCCATGCGCCGGGAAGTGTTGGAAGACCGGGACATTACCGACCGCCTGGAGGCGATGGTAGAGAATCTTATCGGGGACGCTCTCGAGGAGTATGCTCCGGAAAGCGTATTGCCCGAGGAGTGGGACCTGGAAGGCCTGGACCGCCCCCTCTACAGTATTTTTGGCGCCCACTTCGATATGGAGGGCGAAAGCGACGAAACGCCCAAACCCCTCTTCGACAGCATCCGGGATCAAGCCTGGGCCCTGTATCGGGAACGCGAAAAAATCTTTGCTGTTGAGCTGAAGAAGCAATACAAGGACGAAGTCGGCAAAGAAGATAACCACATTGATTTTGAAGCCCTGGCCCGACGCCGTTTCCACGGCCTGGAGCTGATGGCGCTCTTGCGTGCGGTGGACGAAAAGTGGATTGACCACCTTTACGAGATGGACTACCTGCGGGAATCCGTGCGTCTACGGGCCTACGGGCAACGCGACCCCCTGCTGGAATACAAGCGTGAAGGCTTCGAGTTGTTCCAGGGGCTGGTGCAGAGTATTGAGGAAAGTGTGGTGCAGACCCTCTTCCGCCTGACCGATCCGGAATTCCGGAAGAAACGCGCCATCAGCCTGCAGCAAGGCACCCTGGATGCGAAGAGCGACCCGGTGTCTCAGCTCAGTCAATACCAATATGTGGCGGCAGACAAACAGGCCGACCGAAGCTTCGCCGCTTTTGACACCAGTCGATTTGCATTGGGCGGGCGCACGTCCTCCCAGTCGCAGGGGCAGGGAAGCGGTACGGCCGTCGCCGATCAGGAAAGGCCACGACGGGTCCCGGTGCGACGCGACGCGCCCAAGGTAAGCCCGAACGACAAATGCCCCTGCGGCAGTGGAAAGAAGTATAAGAAATGCTGCGGTCGTCTGGCAGAATAATCACGGTCGCCATCCTCGTCTTCTGGGGAATCATGGCGGGCATCTTGTTGTACCGGGAAGTCTGGCTACCCAGGCAGCTCAGCCCGGCGCTGACCACACCTATCACCGAGCCTCGGGATATGTGGATGGGCATCTATGCGGCGGACCAGGAACGGGTCGGCTTTATCAACATGCGGATGCTCCCCACCATGAAGAACGGGGAATCCGGCGTCCGGCTTTACCTGACCACCCGGATTTCGGTTTCCATGCTTGGCATGCCCGCGCAATTGGGACTTAACGGTGAGGCCTGGATGCACAACCAGCGGGGTATAGAGTCGTTTCACCTCAATATGGAATCGGGGGATCATCACACCCGGATCGAGGGCGAGGTTGTGAACGGGACGCTCAAGGCCGAGATGCACGTGGCCGGGGAGGTTGTGCCCTTTTCCTGGCCGGTGGGCGATGGCCTGCAACTCTCCGGCGGGCTCAATATGCCTTCGTTGAACATGCCGTTGCTGGAGCCCGGTCAGGAAGTGCAGGTCCAGACCTTTGACCCCGCCACAATGCAACTGGGTACCGCCCGGCTCAGGCATGCCGGGGAAGAGACGCTCGAAATCGAAGGCGAAATCTTTGAGACGGTGATCGTGGAGACGACGATGAGCGGGATGACTACCCGGGCCTGGGTCACCAGGGACGAAGAGGTCATTCAGGCGGAAACGCCGTTCGGTTTGTGGCTACGCATAATATCCCCCACCGAAGCCCTGGCCCCATATGATCCCTCGGATCGCCCCAGTTTTGTGGAACAACTCGCGGTCCGCGTGACGGGTGACTTGCCTGAACAAGAGGTGGATGAACTGCGCGTGCGGATAAGCGGTGTCGACGAGGCGCTGTACCCCCCGGCGGATGGCCGGCTACAAATTCGCGAGTCTGAAAATGTCTTTCGCTTTGTTCGCTCTGCGCCGCCCGGAGCCATTCCCCCGGAACCCCTGGACGAGGAGGAGGCGCTGGCCCGTTATCTGGCCGACGACGCCTTCATACCGGCGCAGCATGAACGTATCCGTGAAGCGGCGCGGGACATCATCGGCGATCGGGAAGACCCCTGGGAGCGCGCCCTGGCCCTGTATGAATGGGCCTACGAGAACATCGAGAAGGTACCGGTAATCAGTGTGCCCGTCGCGCTGGATGTGTTGCGCACCCTGGAAGGCGACTGCAACGAACACGCCGTGCTGTATACGGCCCTGGCCCGCGCTGTCGATATCCCCACCCGAATCGCCATCGGGCTGGTCTGGAGCGACGCGATCGGGGGCTTCGGCTACCACGCCTGGCCGGAAGTGCATGTGGGACACTGGATTCCGATGGATCCGACCCTGGGCGAGCCCATCGCCGGCGCCACCCACATAAAGCTTCTGAACGGCAGCATCGATCAGTGGGTGCAGCTTGTACCCTACCTTGGACAATTGGAGCTGGAAGTCCTTTCCTACGAGTAAGCTTCCCCAACCCGTAGCGAGCTTCATGATCACCATCAAGCAACTCAGTAAACACTTCGGCGAAAATCAGGCGGTGTCTCCGCTGGACCTGAACATCCCGGAGGGGACCTTTTTCTGCTTCCTGGGCCCCAACGGCGCCGGCAAGACCACGACCATCAAGATGCTGACGGGGCTCTTGCAGCCCAGCGGCGGGCAGGCGCTCCTCGGTGGGCTGGATATCCAGACGCACCCCGTGGAAACCAAGCGCCTGCTGGGCTATGTGCCTGATCATCCCTTTCTCTATGACAAGCTCTCCGGTCGGGAGTTCATGCGTTTTGTCGCCGGACTCTACCAGATTCCGCCGGAACGCTATGAAACGCTCTGCGAGCCCTTGCTGGAGATGTTCGAGATAGGTATGGTCGCGGATCAGCTCATCGAAGACTACTCCCACGGGATGCGCCAGAAGCTCTCATTCGCCTCCTGCTTTCTCCACGAACCACGCATCGTGATCGTGGACGAGCCATGGGTCGGCCTGGACCCGAAGAACATCCGTTTCGTGAAGGATTTCCTCAAGGAAAAGACCCGAACCGAAGGACTGACGGTCTTTATGTCCACCCATACCCTCAGCATCGCGGAAGAAGTTGCAGACCTGATCGGCGTTATCAACCGGGGCAAGCTACTCTTTACCGGCACGGTGGATGAAATCAAGGCGCTGAACGAGAACCCGGGATCGCTGGAAGACGTCTTCCTGAGCCTGACCGAAGACCCGGGAGACGAGGCGGAGTGAGGCAGGTACTGGCGATACTACAGACCAAGCTCCGCATCCTGCGCAACCAGATCGCCCTGGTGCGGCATGAGTCCAAGCTGAAGATTGCGGTGCTGACCTTTTCCAGTGTGACGATCTGGTATGCGGTCTATTTCTTCCTGTTCCGGGGCTTTCGCTGGCTGCTGGACTTCGGCAATCTGGGCGGTGGGGATTTCGTGTTTGGCGATCTCCTCTTGCGTCAGGTCATTGGACTTTTCGGGCTGGCGGTTTTTCTGCTGCTGATATTCTCCAATATCCTGGTAGCCTTCTCTACACTCTACAAATCCAGGGAGGTTTATTTCCTCCTGCAAGGTCCCATCACCTTTACCCAGTTTTTTCATATCCGTTTTGTGGAATGCGTGCTCTTCAGTTCCTGGGCTTTGGCCTTCCTCGGCTCCCCGTTGCTTCTGGCGTATGGGAAAAATGTCGATGCAGACGGCCTTTTTTATCTGGCGGCGCTCGGCTTTTTTGTTCCCTATGTCTTGATCCCCGCCGCCCTGGGGGCCATCATCACGATGCTGCTGGTCCGGATTTTCCCACGAATTCGCGTGCAAACCATGATAGCCCTGGGGGTGATGGCCCTCTCCGGCTTCTTCTATTACATGGTCCAGATACTGCGCCAGGCGCGGGTCGCCGAGGACACGCCCATCGCGGCTTTCTTCGAGTCGATGAACCGGATGCAGTCCCACCTCCTGCCGAATTATTGGGCCTCCGAGGGGCTCTTTGCCGTGGGGCGTCAGGATTTCTCAAGCGCCGCATTCTGGTGGCTTATGAGCGTGTCGACGGCGATGATGCTCCTGTTGGTAGCCAGTTGGGTTGCGGAACGGATTTTCTACCCGGGCTGGTCCTACCTGAACGGCCAGGAT
>SKJD01000335.1 GCA_007116095.1 Candidatus Hydrogenedentota bacterium | reverse complement strand
TGCTAAAGGAGGATTGGATGAACTGGACGAAACGGAGTGTATTTGCGGTAGCGTTGGGCGTGGCGATAGCCTTGAGTGGGGGCGTCGGCGCGCAGGATATAGCCGAGGGAAAGTGGATCAACCTGTTTGATAACGAGTCCCTCTACGGCTGGACGGATTTTGGCGACGCCAATTGGCATGTGAATGACGAAGGGCATCTGGTAGCCGACGACGGTTGGCACGGTTTTGTCGCCACCAATGCCCAGTTCAAGGATTTCGAGCTGGAAGCCCGGGTGCGTTTTAGTGCGCCGGGTTCTATCGGACTGGTTGTGCGCGGCAGCAGTGATGGCCATCATGCAGAGAATGGCTCTGGTGTAGTTCTGCTGCAAGAGCAGGAAGATTCCGGTGGATGGCGCGACATCAACATCAAGGCTGTCGGCGGCGATGTTACCGCCACGGTGGATGGCGAAGAATACCAGGTGGAAGGCGTGACCCGGGACCGTGGCAATGTCATCTTGGAGTACCACCGCTATTTCCGCTACCGTAGCGCGCCGACCGTGGAAGTGGCTTCCCTGCGCCTGCGTCCGCTGGGCCTGGATTCCCTGTTTAATGGGGAAGACCTCAGTGGCTGGAATATCATCCCGGATCGGGATTCCGAGTTTTTCGTGGAAGACGGCAACCTGCGGATCGTGGATGGTAACGGCCAAATCGAGACTGAAGGCGTCTACCGCGATTTTATCCACCAGATCGATATCATTTCTCACGGCGATCACCTGAACAGCGGCGTTTTCTTCCGGGGACCGGTCGGCCAGTTCTGGTTGGGCTATGAGTCCCAGATTCGCAACGAGTGGAACGGCGATGACCGTACGGACCCGGTTGACTTTGGCACCGGCGGTATCTACGGCGTACGGCCTTCGCGCAACGTGGTGAGCTCGGATTACGAATGGTTTGAGAAGACCATCGTCTGCCACGACAACTACATGGCAGTCTGGCTGGACGGTTACCTGGTCTCCGAATTCTTCGATACCCGCCCGATCGCAACGAACGGCGACGGCAAGAACGGTTTCGTGCCAGAGGCCGGCACCATTCACCTGCAGGGCCATGATCCGGCGACGGACTTGTCGTTCCGGGATATCCACATCCAGGAATATTAGTCCACACCGTAACAACCCGCTATAGCAATGCCGGGGTACGCCAACAACATGAAGGCGCACCCCGGCTATTTTGTGTCCTGGACAAGCGGTATTCGTCGCGGGGTTTTGCTATTGCGGGTATGGCATGGGTAGTATTAGCGACATGACAAGAGAATCCGGAGAAGATTTGTTTGAAAATGCCGCTGCGGAGCGCATGCGTCGGGAAGCGCCCTTGCCCCGCCGGGTAGCTCCCCGCAGCCTGGACGATATCCTTGGCCAGGATCATATCCTGGGGCCAGGAAAAATTCTGCGGCGCGCCATCGAAGCCGACCGCGTCACCTCGCTGATTCTCTACGGCCCGCCCGGCAGTGGCAAAACGGCCCTGGCCCGCATCATCGCCATGCGTACAAAGGCGGTATTCTCACCCATCAACGCAGTGACCTCCGGGGTGCGTGAATTACGCGAACTCATAGCAGCCGCCATGCAGCGCCGGATTCACGAACAACGCAAGACCATCGTCTTCGTCGATGAAATTCACCGCTTCAACCGCGCCCAGCAGGACGCCCTGCTGCCGGATGTGGAGAACGGCAACATCATTCTGATCGGCGCCACGACGGAGAACCCCTTTTTTGCCGTGGTGGCGCCCCTCCTGTCGCGCTCCCAGATTTTTGAGTTCAAGCGCCTGGAAGAGGAGGACGTGGTACAGCTCCAGCGACGCGCCCTGGCGCATCCGGAGCGGGGGATACAGGACCTGGAGGTTGTGGTCGAGGACGCCGCACTGGCGCATATCGCCCGCTACGCCGAGGGGGATGTGCGGCGCGCTTTGAATGCGCTGGAGATTGCCTTGCTGACGACCCCGCCCGTTGGCGATCAAGTCCACATCACGATCGCCGTGGCGCAAGAGTCCATCCAGAAGAAGTTGCTCCACTACGATGGTACGGGGGACGGACATTATGACTGCGCATCGGCCTTCATCAAGAGCATGCGGGGGAGCCATCCGGATGCCGCGCTCTACTGGATGGCCCGGATGCTGGAGGCCGGGGAGACGCCCCGCTTCATCGCACGGCGCATCTGCATAGCCGCAGCGGAAGAGGTGGGTAACGCTGATCCCATGGCGCTGGTCTCCGCCACGGCAGCCTGGCAGGCCTGCGAATTTATCGGACTTCCCGAGGCGCGGATACTTCTGGCGCAGGCGGCGACCTATGTGGCAAGCGCGCCCAAAAGCAATGCGGCCATTGTGGGAATCGACAAGGCGCTGCATGATGTTCGGGAGGGCGTTACGGTCGATGTGCCGGATCACCTGCAGGACACCCACTATAAAGGGGCCGCCCAACTGGGCAGGGGACAGGGTTACCGCTATGCGCATGATTTCGAGGAGGGGTACGTTCCACAGAACTATGGGGTGCCGCGGGGAACGTACTACCAGCCGTCGGATCGGGGTGCTGAAAATGCCATCCGGGAACGAATGCAGCGTTTTACGGATAGAGACCGGAAGGCCATTCCCGAAGCGTCAGCGGAGACTCCGAAAGATGCGACAAGCTAGCATGTAACGGTCGGGAACGCTATAATGTATACTGCACTGAATTGATTGGGAAGTGCAGAGGCCATAAAGTAATGGAGGGTTTTCCTTTTGGCCGCCACGTCACGACATTTTGCTTTTGGGTGCGCCCTGGGATTTGTATCCGGCATGATCGCCCTGACCATCGGGGTATTGACCTTCGGATTCATGTTCCAGGACTTTGTGGTACAGCGCAAGGAAGAAACGTTGCGACCGCCACCCATTACGGTAGGTCTGAAGGCCTCTTACGACTGGCAAGTGATTTCCGTTACCGGCGATATCCTCGATGTGGAGACGGTCCGGGACAAAACGCTGTTTATCACTTTCTGGCATCCCGCCTGCGTGCCCTGTCTGGCCCAGTTGCCGTCTATCAACCGGCTATATAACATGCTCGAAGGCAGTGATATAGAATTTATCATCGTAGCGACGGACAACAAGGGCGAGTTACCGGAGATCATTGAAAAAGAGGGCCTGGATTTTCCAGTCTACACCATGCTGTCTGATCGCCCCGAGGTCTTTTACACTCCGGATACCCCCGCAAATTATATTGTCGATCCTGATGGCAACATCGTGTTCAAGCAAATTGGCGGCGCCAAATGGGACGACGAAATTATCCTGGATTTTTTGCTGGATCTTTCAGGCGACGTATTATCGGTAGAGGACGAGGCTGAAGCCGATGTTGCGGAGGTGGACGAAGCCGAAGCCGAAGCCGAAACTGAAGCAGATACGGATAACGCCACGGATGACCCCGGCGAAATGGAGCCTGAAGAAGTAGACGACGACGATGAAGAAGAAGATGGTGTCGAAGCAGGCAATGATGATGTTGTAGGCACCGAAAACGTAACACCGGATGCCGGGTAGCGGCGTGCAGCCCCTAACCCAGCGCCCAAGTCCTCATTCACTACCCAGTTTTTCCAGTTGGGCAAAGGCGTTTCGCACGACGTCGCTATAACTAGCCACTATGTCATCGATCGCCATGTAGCCAGGTTCGTAAACGCCAATAGCGCTGCGCCAGGGAAGCAGTAGGCGGCTCAATCGCTGCATGACCTCCGTGATACGCCACTCCAGGCAATCCTCCGGCGCCGGAAAAACCGGTCGGTCCCCGCGCAGGTAGCCAATTATCACTTCTTCAGCCCGCGCCAGATGACCGCCATGCGTTGCCGCAGTCCAGCAAGCGCCCACCATATCCCAGTCCAGCGTGAAATGCCCGTCCAGGGTGAAATGTTCGGGCAAAGCGACGGAAGGTGATACGCGAATGACCAGGCGGGGCTCCACTTCCACCGCCAGCTCGCCCTGAAATCCCGCGCCGCTTTGAAGCTGGATGTTCTGGGTCAGGAGGTGCACGCATTCATAGATTTTCTGGGGATCGCCATATTCCGACACCGATGCTTCCGCCGTGGCTTGTGGGAGCGGGGTGGCGGGTTGGCGCCGTAAACGACCAGAGAGCCGATTCAGCGTTTTCGCCGGATCATACAACTGGAGGCGGGGTGGAGCCGCCAGCACGGCATAACGGCGGGTCGCGTCGGCGTGTTCATAGAGGCGCTTAAACTTCTGATCGCAATCCGGCGCCAGCGTTTCCATAGAGGACGAAGCGGCGTTATCAAGCGCCACCCCGAGATTCAGCAATTCATCGCGTATTCCGGCGATGGCTGAAGTTAAAATTTCCCTGTTGCTGCTCATAGGCCTCCTTGTTGTGGGCGCCGATAGGTTGTGATTTCCACATTCGATGCCCTGGAATGTCCAAATACCGGAAGATGTTGCTGTTATCCAGGCTGAGAGGTAGACGTTTGAATAGATAAGAAAGTTTTCTAAAATCCAAGTCGACCCGGCGCTGTGTCACTGAATGATTGAACATCCCGCCAGGCCGCCTTGTTCCTGAAAAACCGCCTGGGGTCAAACAAGCTGCTGTGAAAAACGCCAATAAAACCATGTGCGAATGGATGCGCCTGGGTGATTGTTTATTCAGAGGGCGCAAAAAAACAGTCCCTACACAATTTAATCTTGAAACAGTGGAAAAGAGCTGTTGTTG
>SKJD01000440.1 GCA_007116095.1 Candidatus Hydrogenedentota bacterium | reverse complement strand
TGGTCCACCACACCGACAGAAACGCCTGAAAACGAGGAGTAGGCTGCGGATCAAAGCGCCCAGACGGGCTGTTATCGCGTCCCAAAAAAAATTCATTTTGGACTTGCTTTTTTTAAAAAAGATGGTATAATTTTATTGGACACAGTTGAAGCGAAGTACGAAGCCCGTTAACCGACGTAGGGGCAACTTGGCCCTGGACGTCCCATGTTAGGGTTGGCTTGGCTTCGACGATGTCCCACAAGCGGTGCGGTTGTAACGGCATAAACGTTAACTACAACCAAGGAGCAAAGTGTAACCACTTTTTTCTGCTGCCGTTTACACCCCGCTTTCGTATACGAGTGAAGCGTTGAACACCGGCGTGCCCTATCCTCATGACAGGATCATTGGTTGGCCACGTGGAGCGCCCCCCTAAAGAAAGTGCTCGCCTGAGCGTGTTCGAAACGTTTCACTCGACGCCTAGCGGAAGCTGCGTGGCGAGAATGTTTCGCGGTGATATTGAGGTTCATTGAAGGGCTCCAAAGTGTGCCCGCCAGCCGACGATGCGAAATTTTTTCGACGGAGCTTCCGCTTCTTTCATGCCGCCAGCCGGCTATTTCGACCTCCCTGCAACACCCCCTGCCCAGTTATGCATTGCCACCCCTTTTTTGCTATCATGATGACCATGAATATGGAACACTGTTGGCCCGAAATAATGGGCGCGATGACCCCACTGGAGTTTATGTATCGCCATAAAACCCAATCTCCGGAAGTCGCGGTCCGTGATTTTATGAATGGCTACCCCAGGTTATACGGGATTGTGCTACAGGGAACCTGGAAAAATACCTTTCAGTCTGACGTACAATACAACCGGGACGAGATCGCCTGGGCGCTGATGGTGCACCTGGAGGATCACCGGGCCGAGTGGGACAAGCAGTTGGCGCGTATCTTTGAAGAAGAAGCGCAAGCATCTTCGCCGACAGCAGCAGTGGATGGCGCAGGTGAAGATACGACAGCGCAGCATCTTGGGGAAATGGGGGATTCGCAGGGAAGCCCCGGCGGCGATGTTTCCCAGGAAGTTTCCGTGGATGCCGTGGATGCCCTGGATGAAGATGGGGAGGAGAAGTCGCCAGCGTCACCCACATGAGGCATAAGCACGGGGCCAATATAGAATAAAATTGGCACAAAAAAACACCACGTTTTGGCGTGGTGTTTTTTTTTGTGGATTTCAGGACCCTGCAAGCGGCTGTTGCTGTGGGTTACTCGTTTTCGGTGAGGTAAATGCCTTCCACGGCGGGAAGGAAGAAGTTCGGATCAATGGGATCGCCATCGAGCCGGACTTCATAATGCACGTGGGGGGTGGTGGCGTTGCCGGTGGCGCCGAGCTGACCGACTTTCTGGTGCTTTTCGACCCGATCCCCTTCCTGGACCGCGCGGTTGTGCAGATGGGCGTAGGCGGTTTCAATGCCGTTGCCGTGATCGATCACGACGATTTGCCCGTAGCCGCGCATGGCGCCCGAGAAGTTCACAATCCCTTCGGCAGTGGCCATGACCGGTGTGCCGACTTCAGCGCGGATGTCGATGCCATTGTGATGGCGACCGCTGCGGGGGCCGTATTCCGATATGACTTCGGACACATCATGTTCGCAAGGCCAGATGCGCGGTATGCCGGCTTCTCGCTGGAAAGCATCCTCGCCGTCATACATGGCCTGCTCGACAGAACTGCCCGAGGCGGGACGGCGGAGTGTGGCCATCGTGGCGTTGACGCCCCGTGCGCGCAGTTCGCGCAAGCGGTTGTAGTCATACCGGGGGGCGGCATCGCTTTCCACGGTGATCGGTGTGTTGTCGCCGGTTGGACGCATGGAGTGGTTCACGGAGCGCGTATGGTGTTCGTTTGCGACGCACCCCGCGAAAAGGAGGGGAAGGGCCATTACCAAAGCTGATAGACAAAGTAACCTGGAAGCGGGACTTTGTTCGCTTGTCATTACTGGTTATTTCCTTCTTGGCGTCCTAATTGTCAGGTCGCCGTTCGTTATTTACCCAGAGACAGAAACGGTTGTCGGGTATCGTAAAAACATGAATTGGAAATACCCCTACCGCTTTTTCACATTACACAATACGAGCTGTTTGTGATGACTTGCCGTACAGTATACCGATTTTGGGTCGTGCAGGCAACCCATGGTAGCGCATGACAAGTAATTGCCTTTTCTCTACAATATCTTGTTGTGTGCGTATTGTTGCCGATTTTGCAGCGGGGGTGCAACTTTCTCCTGTTATGTACTCTGAAAGTTACTCCCGATATCGGCGTATGCCTTGCCCCCTCGATTGAGGAACTGTATGGAGAGACCCGGTTGGCGCGAAGCGCTTGGGTCTAAATACAGCCTACCCTGCTTGAAAGTATAGCAAATCCCTCGCTTTCAAACAAATGCATGCCGCTTCATTCCACGGCGTGTGATTCCGCTTATTCATCCTCATACCACTCCTGTGGCAACGCCACCCGATGCTCCGGAAATGGTGTCTCGCCCTCCATGACCACGATCTCCCACAGGTGATCGGTGTACTGGGTAATGCTGATCGGATAGACCGCGTTCATCTTCAGGACGTAGCTGTCGATCGCGTGATTCTCCGGCAAGTAGTGCAGTAGGGAATCGTCCAGTAAAAGCTCCAGGCGCAGTTTGCCTGCTTCGGCTGTATTCACGTGGTATTCAATCTCGTTATAGGTGGCGGCGTGCAGCGGCAAGAGCGCCAAAAAATCCGTGTGCTGGGAGAAGGGGGTATCGTAACGCAGGCCTGCGGCCGGTTGGTAGGGTGCGCCCCTATAGTATTGTAAATCGGGGAAGAGGAAGAACGGCGTAAATGTTGGCGCCCCCATTTTTTCTTCCTGCACTGCGGCCTGAAGCGATCGGACCCAGAAACCTGCCGTGCGCCAGTGGTGGATGGCGCTGATCTGCATGATGAAAAAAACCACACAAAGCAAGGTGGTCATAAAGACTACGGGACGCCGCCATTTGGGGTGTTGCATCACGGCCAGGCAGAACGCCGAGAAGGCCACGGCGCACAAGGCAATGGGCAGGATCATCGTCCCGCCGCCCAGAAGATGCACCCAGTCCACCCGTTGCTCCAGCGGGGTGAAGCGGAGAAAGACCGCGCCCAGGAGCATCAGCCCCAAAGCTTTGCTCTTCGTTCTCCATACCACCCCCAGCAGTAATCCGACAACAAGAAATGCTGTAATCCATCCCAGTACGGTGTACTCAATAAAGCGCGCCGTGGTCTCCGGCATCAGGCCGATGGGGTAGAAAACAAGTAAGAGCGCGCCGAAGCGCTGCCCAAAATCCCAAGTCCAAGTTGCCCAGATTTCGTGCCACCAAATGGCCGAGGCGATGGCGTATACCGTGGTGATAATCGCGCAATGCCAAGGTTGGCGGGCGCAGACGTGCGGATGGCAATAGCCCAACAGGCCCATAACGCCCAGCAGCGGCAGACTGGCCGGGCTCAGGAACAGGGCCAATGGAAACCAGCCCAGGGCGGCGTACCGGTAACGTGGGTCGTCATAATAAAGCGTAGCCGCCTGCAAGGTGAGCACCAGCAGCAGCACCACGACCGGAAGAAGCACCACGGCCCCCGTGGCGTGGAGCACCGCATCGCTCTTCAGGGGATGCGCCATCGTGAGCACCGCCGCCAGTGAACCCAGCCACCAGGGACCACCCACCACAAAGCGCGTCAGGAAGAAAATACAGACCATGCAGACATAAAGCAACAATAGATTGCACAGATAATAGCCCGGAAAAAAGCCCCCGAAAACGGTCATTTGGGCCTGAAGGATCAGCGTTGCCCAGCGCGGCATTTCGACAGCCCCACCCATCAATGCGTAATCGCGCCCCAGGGGATGCAAGAGCAGCCCATACAGGTACACGATACCGAGATAGGCGAACATGGCTGAGAGGAAATACTGCGGCCTGTCCTGGGGATGTCCCCCTTCACCAGAATTGAGCGGGGTGTTGGATGCTGCATTCATAGCAGTCAAGTCTAATGACTTACCTCGACAAAATCAATCAGGCCATGGCCGGGCGTCGGACGCAATGGGTGAATTACATGAGAAATAAAAAAAGCGCCCGAGGTCGCTTCAGACCCCGGACGCTGGAATGTAACTGTTGATGTCGGCTAAGTCATGAATGGACGCAGCGACGCAACTTAGACTTTTCGCGGGTTGAGGATAGCCAAACCACCCAGCAATAGCAGCACGGCAACACCCAGGAACAGGGTCCAGTGATTGCCAGCGGGCAGTGCTCCGACCACCACCAGGTTGTGGGTTTGAATTACCGTGTCATTGTCATCGGTTACTTCGACGGCATAGACGCCGGCGTCGTCCATGGTGACGGAAAGCAACTCGAGGTAATTATTGGTCTCACCGACCAGCTCATCGCCGTCTTTCCACCACTGATAGCTGACTTCGCCCAAGGTACCGGAGACATCCGTCCACAGGGTTACGTCATCGCCGCTTACCGCCATGCTGGGACCCGTGATTTGAACCACCATCGGGCAGACCCCTGCCTCAAAGTCCGGATCATCGGTCAGGGCGACCCAGTCAATCGTCACGACCATGTCCTGGAAGTCCGGCCAGGCGCCGGCAGGTTCGTTGTCTGGGATGTCAAATCGGAATTGGTTAATGGTTTCTGTTCCATAGGGGTCCTGATTCCCGATACCCAACACAGCCAAACCAGCAGTGTAGTCCATCC
>SKJD01000303.1 GCA_007116095.1 Candidatus Hydrogenedentota bacterium | reverse complement strand
GTCAGTATCGTGACGGCAAGTATGCGCGTGCTTGTCCCTTTCACAGCCTCCCGGGCCGCCGAAATCATCTTGCGCCCGCCAAGGGCATGCAGGGTAAACAGACCGACCTGCAATGCCGCAGTGGCGCTGGCCCCGTGCGCGACAGTATTTGGAATGTCGTGAAATTTCAGGTCAAGGAAAACCTGTTTGCCCAGCGCCTGGATTTCCTTCACAATGGCCGGTCCGCAGCGGGTAAAGAGTTGGCTGCCGATCTTGTACCAACGACAATCGCCACAGGCCTGCACCGTGGCCAGGGCTTCTTCCCGGCTGTCGACATCCAGGACGACGATGAGTTCAGTGCGGGATTTTTTCTGTGGAGATGATGATAGCTGTTCAGACAAGGTAGGGGTATCCTAACCAGTTGTAGATTTGTTCCGGTCTGTTGTACAGGACCGGTTACTGCATTTCCATGGCGCCGATAAGGTCGGTGATTTTTTCCACCCCATGACGTCGGCAGTAGTCTTCCATGCCGTTCACCACATCCATCGCCGCATCTGGTTTGCGGAAGGTGTAGCAACCGACCGCCACAGCCGTCGCGCCAGCCAGGATGAACTGGAGTGCGTCGTTTGCGTTGCAGATACCGCCCATGCCGATGATGGGAATTTTCACGGCCCGCGCCGCATCCCAGACCAGTTTAACCGCCACCGGGCGTATGGCCGGGCCGCTGAGGCCGCCGACGATGTTGGAAAGAATGGGACGGCGGGTCTCGGGGTTAATTCCGATGCCTAACAGGGTGTTGATGAGCGACAGGCCATCGGCTCCAGCCGCCTCCGCCGCCAGGGCGGATTCCGCGATGTCGATGACATTGGGGGACAGCTTGATGAACAGGGGGAGTTTTGTCGCTGCACGGATAGCCTCGGTGTAGCGCTGTACCTGCTCGGGGTCCTGGGCCACCAAAGTGCAACCTCTGGCAGTGCGGGCGTCGTGTACATTCGGACAGGAGAGGTTGGCTTCAATGGCGTCGGCGGCGCCTTCCGCTTCCAGACGACGGGCCAATTCCGCATATTCTTCGGGGGAATAGCCGTATATGTTGCCGATGATGGTGCAGTTATGCTCACGCAGCCAGGGGGCTTTGTCGCGCAGGTAGGCCTCGATGCCGACATTTTGCAGGCCGATGGCGTTGAGCATGCCCGCAGGCGTTTCGACCAAACGCGGTGGCTTGTTGCCGGCGCGGGGTTTCAGGCTCAAACTTTTTGTGGTCACCGCCCCAAGGCGGGAAACATCAAAGTAACTGTTGTACTCCTGGCCATAGGCGAAAGTACCCGAGCCCACCGTCACGGGGTTCTTCATGACCAGGCCCCCGACATTTACTTCCAAATTAATACTCATGATCGCTGACTTTCCCACCTGAAGCGATGTTTTGTAACATCGTAAAATTGTTTGCCCTGCTGCGTCATCCGTAGATGGCTTGCGTTGGGTGAATTCCCACTGGTTTTCAATAGGATTCCCAATGGATGGTCGTGCTGTCGAATACCGGACCGTCACAACAAACCCGCACCATGCGCTCGGCTTCAATCTCCACATTGGCTTCCACGACACAGCCCAGGCAGACGCCATCACCACAGGCCATTTCAGCTTCCAGCGAGGCCAGGCAGGGGATTTTGCGCTGCTGACAAACGGCATGCGTCGCTTTCATCATGGGCATGGGGCCGCAGCAATACACGATGCTGTCTTTGCTTGGTTCCAATGCGTCCAGCACCTCCGAGGCAAAGGCTTTTTTTCCCACGGAGCCATCGTCAGTAGCGAGATGTATCTTGCAGCCCATCTGCTGGAAGATGTCCTCACAGAGGAGCAAATCTTCGTTGCGGGCGGCTATGATGACTTCCGGGGTTTTACCCAGTTGGGCGATAATGGCCTCCGCCAGTGCGGGGAAGGGAGCGATGCCGATCCCTCCCGCCACCATAATGTGACGTTGGTAGGCGCCGTTCAGGGGGAATGGCTTGCCCAGCGGGCCTTGTATGTTGATGCTTTGGCCGGCAGTAAACCGGGATAGCAGGCGGGTGCCTTCTCCCTCGATTTTGTACAGGATAGACACACTGTCCGGATAGATGCGCTCGAAGCACATGGGCCTGCGTAAAAAGGGATAAAAGCCCTCTTGCACTTCCAGCATGCAGAATTGACCTGCCGCAGCCGCAGCCGCAATTTCAGGGGCATGGGCTACCAGGCGATAATGGCCGGGGGCCACTTCCTGGTGCGAGGTGATTTCACAATCTAAAATATATGGCATGGGTAATTTATCTCCGATCATCCAGGGCCAGTTGATTACGCAGCAGGCTGATACTGACCCGGATACGTTCCGCCAGTACATCGCCGACGCCGTCCACTTCCTGCAATTCTTCCCGCGTCGCCCGAACGATATTTTGCAGGTTGCCGAATCGGGCGACCAGATTCTCTATGATGGGGGTTGGCAGGCGGTGGGTCATGTGCAATACACGATGTCCACGGGGCGAAAGGTAGGTGTCAACATTACGCAGATTGGTCCCGTAGCCCATGGGATGGCTGATATTGCCCAAGTTTAGCAAATCATCTTCGCTGAGATCCGACAGCGCCTTCTGCACGGTCAGGTGATTCACCCCGGTACGCTCGCGGTAGTAGTCGCGCACCACCAGGGCGGATTCATGCACCGGTAGTATGAGTTCCTGGAGCTGCAAGTCAATCAGACGTCCTTCCGTGCCCAGCTCGACAATATATGGTTCGATTTCCCGGGCGATATGTTGCACCATCTCGGTGCGCTGGATGGCCTTGCACACGTCGAAAATGGTGACTACATCCTGAAATTCACGGGTCGTTAGCTCTGTCATGGCCTGGTTCAGCACCGTCATGTACTTTTCCAGGGTCTGGATGGCCTGCTGCGCCTTGTTCACCAGCGTCGGGATATCGTCCAGCAGATGGCGTCGTTCATGCACATAAAGTGTGACGCTGGCGCGTCGCTGCGACACGGCGATCACCACGCATTTCGCCTGGTTGGCCAGACGCTGTGCGGTGCGGTGACGGGTGCCGGTTTCATCCGAAGGCGTCTTCGCGTTCGGCTTCAGAAAACGGTTGGCGTAGAGGATGCGCTCGCCTTTGGGCGTGAGGATGATGGCTCCATCCATCTTGCAGAGTTCATAAAGCAATTGTGGCGTCGCCACAGCATCCAGTTGCACGCCGCCCTCGGAAAGATTGGACAGGCGCTTGGAGTCGCCGAAACACAGCAGGGCCCCGGTTCCACTCTGAAGGATGGCGTTCAGGCCTTCGCGAAGCGAGGTGCCGGGTGCAATCATCTGCAGGGCTTCGCGGTAGGCCTCCAAACTGTTTTTGGGTTTCCTGGAAGGCACGATCAGGTCTCCATGCTCAGTTCTATGGCTTCGGTAATGTCGGTAACCGGGTAGACCTCGGCGAGATTATTCGCCAGGTCCCGGGTACAGGAGCGGGGCGCAATACAGCGGTTGAATCCGAATTTGGCAGCCTCGGCAATACGCTGCTGGGCCATGTCCACCGCGCGGATTTCACCCGCCAGGCCGACTTCTCCGAAAATGGCCAGATTCGGAGGCACGGAACGCTCCTGAAAACTGGATACCAAGGCTATGGCCACCGCGAGGTCCGCCGCCGGTTCCTCCAGTCGCACGCCGCCGGCAACGTTCACGAAAACGTCCCGGTCCGAGAAATGTAGCCCGGCGCGTTTTTCCAGGACGGCAAGGAGGAGCGAAATGCGGTTGGGATTTACTCCAGTTACCGTGCGGCGCGGGGAGCCGGCATGGGCGTCGCCCACCAACGCTTGCACTTCAACCAGTAAGGGGCGGGTGCCTTCCACGCTGGGAATGACCACCGAGCCACTGACGCCTTCCGGGCGTTCATTCAAAAACAGGGCGCTGGGATTGGGTACTTCGTTGAGGCCGGATTGCCGCATCTCAAACACGCCAATCTCATTGGTGGAGCCGAAGCGGTTTTTGATCGCCCGCAGTATACGCAGCGCTTGCCGGCCTTCACCCTCAAAGTACAGGACCGTATCCACCAGGTGTTCAAGCAGCCGGGGACCGGCGATGCTGCCATCCTTGGTGACATGGCCTACGAGGAAAATCGGAGTATGCGAACCCTTGGCGATGCGAAGAAACTCGTTGGCGCATTCACGAATCTGGCCGACGCTGCCTGGCACAGCCGCCAATTGCGAGGTATAGACCGATTGAATCGAGTCGATCACGACAAAGGCGTAGTTGTTGGCTTTTATGTGCTTGGCGATGGCGGAAACGGAAGTTTCCGTCAGCAGGTGCAGCCGTTCATGCATGGCCCCAAGCCGTTCCGCCCGCAATCGCGCCTGCCCAAAGGATTCCTCGCCGCTTACATAAAGCACATCACCCGCGGCCTGGGCCAAATGATGGGATATCTGGAGCATGAGGGTGGATTTTCCGATGCCCGGATCACCGCCCACGAGCGTAAGTGAGCCCGCGACAATACCTCCGCCCAGGACCCGATCGCATTCCAGATTACCGGTATGCAGACGCTCGGGAGCGACGTAGTTGCCGTCGGTGATGGGCATGGGTGCGGCGGCAGCCTGAAAAGAGGGGCGCTGGTGGGCGCCTTCCGGCGCCAATTCTTCTTCATGGAGGGTATTCCAGGCGCCGCACTCGGGGCATTTGCCGTGCCAGCGTGCTGCGATCGCGCCACATTCCTGGCATATGAAACTCGTCTTTACCTT
>SKJD01000014.1 GCA_007116095.1 Candidatus Hydrogenedentota bacterium | reverse complement strand
TGGGCGCCGGCGTAAATTACACCGTATGGTGTGACGTCAATCGGGCGCGAGAGGAAATTGGAAGAGGCGTCACACACCAGCGGGACATCGCCCGCGTCGGGTTCTTCGAAAAATTCAATGCCCTGGATTGTTTCGTTGGACGTGAAGTGTAGGTAGGCGGCGTCCGGCGTCAGGGACAATTCTTCATTCTTTGTCAGGCTGTTAAAGTTGTCGGCCTTGCCGCTCCAGGCCACATTGACCTCCCCGAATTTCTTTGCTTCCGAGATGGCTTTACTGGCCCAGGAACCACAGTGGATATAGTCGGCGGTCTTGCCATTCATGAGGTTCATCGGGACCATCGAGAAATTCATGGTGGCCCCGCCAGGTGTAAAGAGGACCTGATAATTTTCCGGCAGGTTTAACAGTGTACGGATGTTGTACTTGGCCTTCTGGTGCACGGCGTCAAAAGCCTTGCACCGGTGGCTGATTTCCATGACGGAAGCCCCGGCGCCTGGCAGGCAGAGAAATTCCTCATGGGCCTTTTCCATGGCTTTCAAGGGCAAGGCGGCGGGACCCGCAGAAAAATTGATAATACGCTCTTCCACAGCAAATCTCCTTTGGTCGTCGTCTTACAGGGGTGGTCCTGGGTTGCGCTGCTTATTATAGCACCACGCAGATTGCGCAGTTGGGTAACAAACCTATAGAATGATGCTCGTATTAATCAGGAAAGAAACATGGGTGGCGCTGTCCAGCGGGAATGTAAACGTACAGGCAGGCCACCGACCCCATCCACCATACATAACTTGCCCGGGATTATGCGCATTCAGGCAGTCCGGAAAAAATAAGGCGCATTGGCTTGGTAAAAATGGCCCGAGACATGTCCTAAGTGTAGCAGGAATCCCCAGCTTGCCGCCAGTGTTGACATAATATCCGCATTGCCGTGAATATAGGCAAGGTGTAAGGTGAGTAACCGCTAGAATCTGTAATTTCCTTTTCAACGACTTGAATAAAAGGGCCGTTTTGATAATACGCCACCCCATACATCCACGCGTTCATCGCTGTATCGGCTTGCTGGTTTGTCTGTCGCTGTTGGGCGGCACGGCAAAAGCGCTGGTGCTGTCTTGTCTGTGCGGTGTGGCCTGTGTCATTGGCGGCGACCTGCCGCACGCGGGCGCGCCTCTACATACCTGCTGTGGCGCTGCGACGGCCCCTCAACCGGAGTCCTCTTGCGGGCAGGTGGATGCTTCAACCTCGTTGCCAGCCTGTCATGCGCCGATGGATGCCCAGGAAACGTCGAAAAGTTCCGATACGACGCCGGATGGCCCGGATCGGTATCGTGCCGAGCTCACTGCAACGACGTCGCAGTGGTGCGCCTGTTCCCAAGACGCCCAACACGCGGTGCGCCTGCCCTGGCTTGCGCCGTCGCGGGTGCTGGATGAACTTTCGCTGACGCAGCACAATGCTTACGCGCAGGTTGCTGTGTTGTGCCTGGTGACGGCGGAGTCTTCACCGGCCCTGCCCTGCACCGATGTCAGTTCTGAAAACTTGCGTACACCCTCCCTCTATCAGATTCAAATCCTTCGCCTCTGATCCTTCCCACCTCCGAGCACACGCAGTTCCAGGAACGACATGGACTACTCCTACGTTCTGAAACTTGCTATGGCGCTCTACATCTGCCAACCTACCCACATATTGAATCTGTAATATAAATTCCGGCGCTGGGCAGCTATGCTGCATCGGTAGCCCGGGAAGGAACTTGTCATGACGCAAGCGACGGATACTGCCAACAAAAAGCAATCCAATCTGAAAAACCGACTGCTGCGTATCGGCCCCACCCGTATGTTCGTTACCCTGATACTGCTTCTGGCGTTGGGCTACTTGGTTTTGGGATTGTGGCGAGATGAGGAACACGATGATCATGATCATGACGACGCCGTAGCGGAGGCAGCGGAGGACATCGAAGGCGATGTCATGTGGACCTGCTCCATGCACCCGCAAATACGCGCCGAGGAATTCGGACTCTGCCCCATCTGTAACATGGACTTGATCCCGGTGTCTGAAGACGACGAAGCCGATGCGGCCAAGCCAAGACGAATCGCCATCAGCGATGAATCGTACGCCCTGCTGGATATTCAGACATCCCCGGTGGAACGGCGCTTTGTCGAAATGGACATACGCCAGGTGGGCAAGGTGGCCATTGATGAGACCCGGCTGGCCAATATAGCGGCATGGGTTCCGGGGCGCATAGAGCACCTCTATGTCGACTTTACAGGTGTTCAGGTGCGTGAAGGCGATCATATGGTGTCGCTCTATAGCCCGGAACTGCTGACGGCCCAGGAAGAGTTGCGGGCGGCGGCGCGAACCCTGGAGTCGGTGCGGAGCGGCGCTCCAGATACGTTGCGCCGCACGGCGGAGCGCACCCTGGAGGCGACCCGCAGTCGTTTGCGTCGCTGGGGGCTGACGGAGGCCCAGGTTGCAGAGGCCGAAGCCGGAGAATGGCATTCGGATGAGATAACTATTTATGCCCCCATTGGCGGGACGGTGGTCGAGCGTAAAGGCGCCGAGGGTATGTATGTCGATGTCGGCACGCCCATTTACACCATCGCCGACCTGTCTCAGGTCTGGGTTATGCTCGAGGCCTATGAGTCCGATCTCACCTGGATTCACTATGGCCAGCCTGTCAGCTTCACCGCCGAAAGTTTGCCCGGTGAAGTTTTCGAAGGAGTCGTCTCCTTTATTGAGCCGGTGCTAAACCCGGCAACCCGTACCGTGCGCGTCCGCGTGAATGTCGACAATCCCGAGGGCCGCCTTAAACCGGAGATGTTTGTGCAGGGCCATATCCGCAGTCAGATTGCAACCGGTGGCCGCGTCGTGCACCCCGAACTGGCGGGCAAGTGGATTTCTCCGATGCATCCCGAAGTGGTCAAGGATGGCCCCGGCGCGTGTACGGTCTGTGGCATGCCCTTGGTCCCCGCTGAGGACTTGGGCTATGTGCCTGCCCAGGTTTCCGATGAGGACAAGCCGCTGATCATTCCCAAGACGGCTCCACTTATTACGGGGAAGCGCGCTGTCGTTTATGTGGCTGTGCCCAATACGGAGCGTCCGTCTTTCGAGGGACGCGAGATCGTTTTGGGACCCCGCGCAGGAGATTATTATCTGGTGACCAGTGGCCTGGAGCCGGATGAACGGGTGGTCACCCATGGAACATTTAAGATTGACAGCGCCTTGCAGGTGATGGCCAAGCCCAGCATGATGGACCCGGAAGCGCTTTTCAATGCCTGGGACGATGAGCCGCTTGAGGGCATTGAATTTGCCTTGTTGGACGCGCTTGAAATGTTGATGGATAGGTCGCTGGCGTTGGCCGAGATTGACCGCGACGAAACCACTATCATTGAGGATGCCGGGCAGACCCTGCTGGAACACTTTGATGCTTTCGAGCCGGATATGCTCACGCCCGAGGCGCAGGGGTACTGGTCGGAATTCGACATGAAGCTACGGAACAATGTCCAGGGCCTGATTGCGTCGGAGGACCGCGCTGAGCGGGCGGCCTATTTGGCGGATGTCCAACGCCTGGCCGAATTGATGGGCGCGATCTTCGGGTTGGTCGAGGCTCCCATACCTGACGCCCCGGAAACACTCCAGGCGGATATCCGCACCCTCTTCGATGCGTATATGGAACTTCAGCGTCCGCTTGCAGATGACGATTTTGATGGCGCCGTGGCGGCCTTGCCGACATTGCGCAGCGCCCTGGAAGGAGTAGACGCCAGTGATCTGGACGGTGATGCGCTGACTGACTGGGAAGAAGGCCATGAGTCCATGCGCGCTGCATTGGCGGAAATAGAAAACGCCGAGGACTTGGCGACGATGCGCGTGCCTTTCGAGCCGCTTTCCGATACCTTGATTGTCGCCATTCGCGACTACGGCATTACGCCGGGCAGCCCTGTCTATGTCGTGCATTGTCCGATGGCCTTCGATTTCGAGGGCGCGAATTGGTTGCAGCACCATGACAGCGTACTGAATGCCTACTTCGGCGATGAAATGTTGCAGTGTGGCACGGTCGAGAGCCGCTTGTACGCCGGGGATGATGGCGCAGATGAGACCCATGAGCATGAGGAGGTGGAAGACATGGGGATGGAGGGGCATGATCATGGCTGATTTACAAAACAATGCCCCTTATGAAGCCCGGCCCAAAGGCGTCATCGAGCACCTCATCTGGTTCTGCCTGAATAACCAGTTGGTGGTGATCCTGCTGGCCTTGGTGTTGGTGGGGGGAGGCATCATGACCGCGCCTTTCGCCTGGGACCTGTGGGACCTGCCCCGTGCGCCGGTGTCGGTGGACGCCATCCCGGATATCGGCGAAAACCAGCAGATTGTCTTTACTGAATGGCCCGGGCGCTCGCCGCAGGACATGGAAGATCAGGTGACCTACCCACTCACGGTGGCCTTGTTGGGTATCCCTGGCGTTAACAACGTCCGCTCCTTTTCCATGTTCGGCTTCTCGTCCATTTATGTGATCTTTGATGAGGATATTGAGTTCTACTGGTCACGCGCCCGTATCATTGAAAAGCTGAACAGCCTGCCATCAGGCTCCCTGCCGGTCGGTGTGCAGCCCGCCCTGGGGCCCGACGCCACTGCGCTCGGCCAGGTCTATTGGTATACCCTCGAAGGCCGCGATCCCGATGGCAATCCCATGGGCGGTTGGGACTTGCATGAGCTACGGAGTATTCAGGACTGGTATGTTC
>SKJD01000279.1 GCA_007116095.1 Candidatus Hydrogenedentota bacterium | reverse complement strand
TGCGCTCCGAAATCGCGGGCAAGGTATTCAGTTCGTTGCTGTCAGACTGCTATTGACGCATTACGCCGTACGACGCGACAGCAGGGTCAGGCCACCTACGGCCAAGGCCAGGATCACCAGCGCCAACGCCAGCGGCGAGGAAACCGGCAGTCCCATGACCACATTCAGCGTGAAACTGGCGGTATCTTCGCCGTTTTCCGCTTCCACTGTCACGGAATACACGCCGGAATCGTCCTCATCCACTTCACCCAACGGCAGCGTCTCGAACTCTTCGCCGTCGATTACATCGCCATCCTTGCTCCAGACGATGGTGGCGTCGCCTACCGCATTGTGGTTCAGCACCAGCGTGACATTCTGTCCCACGGACACGGTGTCGGGACCGGAAATCGAAACGCTCAGCGGCGCATATTCATACGCGCCGACATCGGCTGCCGCGCCCTGCGGGCGGCTTTCGCCCAAGAAGTCTACTGACGGCCAATTGGTGCCAATACCAATGGCGGGAGAGTCTTTCAACAAGCGAAGATCCCCATTGTCTAAATCTCTAAACAGGGGGTCTTCGTCAATACCTTCAGCAATGCCGCCTTCAGTTATTGAGTTTGTTACCGTCGTCCGGGTAATTCCACCTGGAGAATTGCCCCAGACGATGCTGTTAGAAACATTCAATACGGGTGGGCCATCAGCACGCAGCACATGTTCACGACCGTGGTTACCAGCGATGGTGCAGTAATTAATGTTGGTTACCGATGCAGCGGCCCATGCAAAGAAAACACTGCTGATGCCGCTGTCACTGGAATTGTTGTAAAACACGGAGTTCGTAATATCAATGGTGGAAGCCGTATTGGTTACAATAGCGTCACCATGGCTGTCTGCGCTGTTGCCTTCAAAATAACTCCGCTGAATATCCAGGGAACCATTGGAGTGCATGTAAATAGCGCCGCCATGACCCGATGACTGGTTGTTGAGGAAATGTGTGTTGATGATGGTCGCGCTGGCTGCCGGGTCGCCTTCGCGAATGGACATGGCGCCGCCATTGGCGCCCGTATTGTCCTCAAACAAACAGTTCTCAATAATCGGATGCGACGATTGGCCACCTTCACCGCCGGACATGCCGCGAACAGAAAGCGCTCCCCATCCACCCGAATTATTTGTGAACGTGCTATTCCGTATGGTAGGACGGGAACCGTCGTTCACCAGAATGGCGCCAGCAATACCACCCGTAGTGTTACCGTCAAAGACACAGTTTTCAATCAGCGGACTACTGGTCTGAAGAAAGATATTGCCGTTTCCACCAGCATTACCAACACCGTTGTTTACAAAACGGCAATTGATCACCGTGTTTGTGCCTTGTGAATCATCAAACGACAATGCCGACCCGGCAAAGCCACCCCACCAGGGCTCACCACCATCGTTAATGGCTCTGGTGAAGGTGAAGCCATCAATACGTACGTTGTTGGCGCCACCGGCTACCAACACGATCCGGCTTTCACCTTCAGCGTCCAGAATGGTCTCATTCGCGTCCAAATCACGCTGCCCAACACTGGATTCACTACCAGCGAAACCACCATAGCCAGACACACTGGTTGGCCATAAAATGTTGCGCACCGAATACGTCCCGGCCGCGACCCATACATCGTCGTCAGCCGCCCGGCTGTCGTCCAGGGCATCCTGGATACTGCCATAGGCGTTGGCCCAGCTTGTGCCATCCTCACTGCCCGCGCCACCCGGCACGACGAAAACCTGCGCCAGGGCGCTTCCACTGAACGCGACGGCAGCCAGCAGCAGCGTCCAGCAAAAATGCTTCCCATAATTCCTGTTCATGTGCTTTTCTCTCCTTTGTTGATACCTGAACACTAACCAGATTGCATGCAATCGACGATCTGATCTTTTTTATCGACAAATGCCATGAACATATAATTGCACATATTCTTATCTATGTCAAGCTAATTAGAAAAGTTTTTTACCACACGACAAATAATAGAAATAATCATTTTTATCACAAAGGACCAAAAACGACCCAGCAAACACAAAAAAAACACATAGCCCCATGCAACATGGAGTTTTTTCGGAAAATAGCTAATTATTCAGTCGGTACACCGCCAGCAGACAAGCGGTGAACATGGATCAGCGGTCGGGATACTTGCTACACTTTGCGCTTTGTGATTGCGGTCAGAATCCGGATTAAATCCTGCACATGCTTGCCGTCTTGCGCCGCATCGCACAAAACGACCGGAATTGCTCAATTACCAACATTTCCACACCGTCACCTTTAGGAGATAAGCAGATGTCCCTTACCGTTGTAGGTTCCGTCGCACTCGACACCGTAGAAACCCCGCTGGGCAAGGTCGAAGAAGCTCTGGGCGGCGCTGCCGTATATTTTTCGCTGGCCGCCTCGCATTTTACCCCGATCAATCTGGTCGGTGTGGTGGGCGAAGATTTCCCCGAAGAACATGTGCAGCTCCTGGCCTCACGTGACATCAATCTGGACGGCCTGGAACGGGCTGACGGGAAGACCTTTCGCTGGACCGCCCGCTACCATGACGATGTCAATGATCGCGACACCCTGGACACCCAGCTCAATGTCCTGGAGAGCTTCCAGCCCAAGCTGAGCGACGCTGGCAAGCAGGCCCCTTATCTATTTCTGGCGAACATCCATCCCGGCTTGCAGCTTGACGTGCTGGAGCAATCCAAGCCCAAGTTTGTCGGCCTGGACTCGATGAACCTGTGGATTGACATCACGCCGGATCTACTCAAGCAGGTACTGGGAAAGGTGGATTGCCTGGTGATCAACGACGCCGAAGCCCGGCAGCTCACCAACGAACACAACCTGCCCGTGGCCGCACGCCAGATTCATGAGCTCGGCCCGAAGACGGTCATCATCAAAAAGGGCGAACACGGCTGCCTGCTCTTCTCCGCCGACGGCAAGACCTTCGCGGCCCCTGCGCTCCCCCTGGACCGCGTGGTGGATCCCACCGGCGCGGGCGACACCTTCGCCGGCGGCTTCATGGGCTACATTGCCGAGCAGGGCAATACCGAATGGGAAACCATGAAGAAAGCCATCGTACATGGCACGGTGCTGGCCTCCTTCACCTGTGAATCCTTCGGTCCCGACAGCCTCGCCGCCGTAAGCCGGGAAGACATCGCCAGGCGCGTGGCGCAGTTCGAGACCCTGACCCGTTTCTAATCCACGCACACCGCCTGAAAAACAACACGGGCGACGCCAGAAGGGATCTGTAGTATCCTTGCTCGGCGTCGCCCGATTTTTATTTCTGTGATGGTATCATGTAGCTCAGGGCAGCAGACTGTCCAGCGCATTTCCGTCATCATCGGTCTTCACGACATAGCCTTGCCTGTCCCCATCACCGAAGGAATCGGAGAATCCGGCAACGACATAGCCGTTTTCCTGCGCCAGGTCGATTGCCAACGCCTCGTCCAGGCCGATCCCCCCCACGACATTATGCCAGACCAAATCCCCGGCGGCATCCAGTTTCACAAGCGCCACACTGCCTTCGCCGCCATGGACATCGGTAGTACCTGCGATGACATATTCCCCGTCCGACGTAACCTGGATCGCAGCGGCGATTTCATCCGAGCCGTCGTCATCTTCATCCAACAGCGCCATGTCGACAATCCGCGACCACTCTTCAACACCCTGGGCATTTACCTTAACCACGAAGATATCGCGATAAGGTACATCGAAGGAATTGGTGTGGCCGACCATGATATAGCCACCCTCCGGGGTCTGGCGCACGTCCAGGGCTTCATCCTCTCCGCTGCCGCCAAATAATTCGAGCCATTCCAGAATCCCGTTCATGTTGGTCTTCATCACGAACGCATTGCGGGATGTCGCCCCGAAAGACGCCGTGCTCCCCGCCACAATAAAGCCATTGTCCTCGGCGGGGCGGAGTGCATAAACTTCGTCGTCCTGTTCTTCTCCATACCACACAGTCCACTCTTCCTGGCCCAGCATGCTGAGCTTTACCAGCAGGACATCCCGGCCCCCATAGCCAAAGCCAAGGTTCGGATTGCTCATGGCCGTGGCGGCCAGCATGTAACCACCATCAACCGTTTGCGCCACGCCGAAGGCCCGTATGTACTGTACGCCATCGATTCCCAGCGTAATTACCCAATCGACATCGCCTTCCTCATCCACCTTGATGATCAGGGCTTCCCCACTTTCCGTGACGGTATCGGTGTAGCCAGCGATGATATAGCCCCCGTCATTGGTCGGGGCAATGGCCTCGCCGCGCTGGGTAGTGGCCACGTCGTAGCTCCGTCGCCATTCCACCTCGCCGTCTTCGTCCAGCTTCAAGAGAAGGACAGCGCGGTTGGCGTCGCCATCGCTGGTTTCACCGGTGGCGATATACCCACCATCGGCTGTTCGGATAATGTCGGTGAGCTCGGTGAAGTCCCCCTCCCCATAGCGCCCAGACCAGGCGTCAATGTCCGGCGGCGTACCGCCCGTGGAAACATAGAGCGTCAACGTGGTGTTTTGGGTTACCCAGCTCTCCGCCGCGGGCATCTGGTTAAAAACCGTCCCCTCAGGCGCGGAGGACGCTTGCGCCACCACCAGAACCAGTCCGAAACCGGCTTCCTCCAGGCGCTCTTCCGCCGCAGCCTGTTCCATCCCGCGCACATCCGGAATTTCGATGAGTTGCGGAGCCGTCCCGGGGCAACCGGCTCCCAGAAAAAAGAGGGGAAGCACGCAGAGCCAGTACCAAGTGCGTAGCATTGTGAAATCACGTGTGA
>SKJD01000028.1 GCA_007116095.1 Candidatus Hydrogenedentota bacterium | reverse complement strand
GAATGGAACCATCGGCATAGTCAACAGGCCGGCGCCCAGCAGGAGCAGGGGACAGATGAAGGGAACCACGGCGAGGAAGGCGGGGAAACGATTTCTGAACATGGATAATCCTCTTAATAAAATGCAACAACCAAGGCCATAGGCGGCGTACATGATGCAGCATCATAACATGCGGTATTTTTCAACGCAATTCGCACTCCTGGCCATGCTACCGCTTGCGGACAACATCACTATACGAACTTTCGGGAACTTGTTATTACCGGTCTTCGCCAATACAAGCCCATACCAGACCAAACATATCGGTATACAGGTTTTAGTCCGAAGCGAAAACCTGACAGGATGCCAGGCATGGCTTGGCCGTTTCATTCGCCGCTTGTGCGACATGATCAGCCTCATTGGGCAGGGAAGAAAATTGGTATAATGGAGTGTAGCGCTTGAATTGATAGGAACATGCGCCACCATGCGTATTGCATGGTGCGCTAAGCGCACATTTTACTGGCAGCGGGCTTGCATCTGACTTTGGCTGCAGGTACTCTTGGGGAAGGAGTGATGCGAGGCAGATTGAGGTCTACCACGAGAGATGCAAGCCCGCTGCTGTTGAGGAGAGAAGAGAAAAGAGCAGTATGATTTAAATGTACTGATATAATGCGCGACATCAAATGGGAGACGTTCCGGCAGCACAGTGAAAGCTGCTTGAACGCTTGGGGAAGCGGTGACGTGAGGCAGACATGTATATGTACCGGCTGCAGTAACGTCTCCCATAAAAAAACTCCTTAATATCCGATAACCGCTATCTCACTAAAGGTCAGGTCGGTTTTCCGCTGAATATCCTCCGGGATAAGTTTTATATGCAATATCCGAGCGTTTTGCAAGATCTTGTTGTCAGGCAAATCCACTTCTATGCTATGGTTCCCGGCCTGCCGGAATAATGTTCCGGGCAAATGATGCTTGTACACAGGCTCCATGCGATCATCGGCGATGTACAGGTGATAGCCTTCACCCGGATTTTCCGCATCCTGCATTGTCGGCTCCCAACGCAAGCGAATGGCGCGAATCCTGTGGTCCCGTTTATCGACCACAAACACCTGCTCCGCGTTGACCACCACCCCATTACGCGGTGGTAAAGTCGCAGCAAAGACTGCTTCCGCATCGGGGTTCGCCTGGATTTCTTGGGCCCACCGCGCTATGCGCTCAGGCCGGCTAACCGAATCACGTTCCATGCTGTTTTGCAGGGTAACCCGGGCTCGATCGCCCTCGCGCAGTACGGCAAAGCTATGCTCGTTCTCCACTTGCACCTCGCCGGAGGCGACGGTAATGACCGTTTCCTGCAAGTCCACCGCCACTTCAAAACGCGTGCCGAAGACGATTATCCGCGCCGAGGGCGTAATCACCTGAAAGTAACGGTCTTCCGGGCCCACGTCCAGCCAGATACGCCCGGATTCCACGGTAATACGCCTGGCGTCGTCAATTTTGATACGACTCGCCTGGTCCATCGCCACCTGGGTAGGCCCTGCGAGGGCCAGCAACAACTGGGACGTTGCCCCCGTTTCGAAGCGATCAGCCTGGTTGATCCATTGCTCCAGACGCACATCGCGCCGCATCAGGTCCATTTCCCGGCTCCAGTGGGCGGGGCCATCGGCCTGCAAAACCATGCCTACCACATGCTCCGAGTGAAACTCATCGTTTGGCCAGGCGTAATAGAGCGCCAAGCCAAAAACCAGCAACAGTATCGGTACGAAGACCGGCAACCACTGGAAAAACAACTGCGTCAGCCGATGGGGGTTTTTCGTCCGCCAGGTAGTCTCAGTCGCCAGTGTCTGGGTCAAGTCCATTTCTGGCAAGTGCCCCAACACCTGTGACGTGAAATCCATATAAAGCCGCTTTTCTCGCAGGCTTTCGTAGAGCAGCGCCGAGGCTTGCTTATGTTGATTCAACTGTCGTGCGCAAGGATTGCAGTTGGCAACATGCTGTTCAAATACCAACTTGTCTGCATGGCGCAACTCGTTGTCGAGATAGGCCTGCATCCAAATATCTACTTGTCTGCACGATGCCATTGGGCATCTCCCTGGGTTTCGTTCAGATCGGCAAGTAAACTGCGTAATTGACGGCCTGCTCGCTGCAAAATACCGCGAATCTCCTCTTTGGATTCGCCCGTGAATAGACTGATTTCCTCATAACTGAGTTCTTGCATATAGCGCAAGATAACCGGCAGTCGGTAGCGTTCGGGCAAGGTATCAATGGCCAACTGCACCTGTTCATACCGCTCTGCGGTCTCCAACTGCTTCGTCGGTCCCTGGCGCAGGTCCTCAATGGAAACCTGAATCCGGTGCGGCAGGGGCGTTTCCGCCCGCATGCGGGGCGCATTGCGCCGTAGCCAGTTGGCCGCCGTCCGGGTCGTCACTTCTTTCAGCCAGGAAGCGAAACGCTCGGGTTCACGCAAGCGGGGCAAACTGCGGTAGGCCGCCCAGAAGGCTTCCTGGGCCACATCTTCCGCACCACCGACCCGACCTGCGTAATAATAAGCCGTCGCATAAACCGCAGCCTGGTAGCGCCCGACAAGCACGCCATAGGCATCGGTGTCTCCATCAAGACACCGGAGCACCAAATCTTTGTCTGTCTCCAGATGCATGACGTGCTTTCCAGAATCGCGGCAACCGATTACGCATGACGCAGCCTGTCACAGCAACGATTCAAATGTCACTCAACACGCTCCACCACCATTTTTGTTCTGTACCTTAAGTGGTATCAGGACAACATAGTGGCACGACATGCTCCAGAACGGAACAGTCTGTTTAGATCGGCTATTTGGACAATACGTTGCTGATATCGTTGTCCGGGGCCGTGCCGCCCAGCATCCGGATGGCCGTATCGGCATGACCGCCTTCACGAAGCGGCGTAACGATGTCCCGGTACAAGTCCGGCACATAAAATCGCAGGCATTTTCCCGGTCCACAAAGCGCATAAAAACGAGTGCAAGCGGGAACCATCAAAGCGGCGCCAGGCGGCAAAGAGGTGCTTTCGAACTCGGTTTCCACGTCAAGGGTCCCCTCGACCCCCAGCAAAATATGAAAGGAAGCGTCCTCGGTGTCTCTGAAAAATGCGCCGGTGATAGTCAGCAATTCCGATGCGAAATAGCGACAAGCCCCCTCCACC
This sequence comes from Candidatus Hydrogenedentota bacterium, assembly GCA_007116095.1. Lineage (GTDB taxonomy): Bacteria > Hydrogenedentota > Hydrogenedentia > Hydrogenedentales > SCBR16-9 > SCBR16-9. The sequence continues at coordinate 1,595 of SKJD01000028.1, read as the reverse complement.
GTTACGGTAGCGCCAGCTATGCGGTATGACAACGGCATATTCGGCCCGCCATGCGACTGATCGAAATTGATCACCGCCAGCGCCTTGTCCAGATGCAGCTCCCGATGTTTTCCAGCGTCATCACGGCGATCCCAGTCGTAGATGCGGTAGGTCAGGTCGCTGTTTTGCTGAATCTCGGCAATGACAAATCCCTTGCCCAGGGCATGCACCGTCCCCGCCGGTACAAACACAACCGTGCCTGAAGGGGCTTCGAAACGCTTCATGAGATGCTGCACCGTGTTCTCAGCAAGGGCAGCCTCAAATTGCTCCGCCATCACGCCCGGCTGAAGACCACAGACCAGGCTACTTCCGGGATCAGCCTGCAACACATGCCACATTTCGGTCTTGCCGACATCCGGCTCGCCCATCGCCAAGGCCTTTTCATCGTCGGGATGCACCTGAATCGAGAGGTCCTCCCGGGCGTCGAGCAATTTCAACAACAACGGGAATCGACCATGGTGGGTCAGGCGGGCCCTGCTACCCATGATTGCGTCACACAAGGGTCCTTCCAGCAGGGTGCGCAGGCCAGTTCCGGCATGGGGCCCATGCAGCACCTCACTGACGCATTGCGGGTGGTCCGAAACAAGCCAAATCTCTCCAATAGGCTGCCCTGCGGGCAAGGGCTTCTGGTACAGCGATTCCAGACTGCGGCCGCCCCATATCCGGGAGAAATATCCTTCAGAAAACTGCAATAGTCCCAAACGCGCACCCATGGCACCTGTCACCTTTCTTCGCTAAAGTCCGTATTCCGGTAATAACACACAACCCCGAGCTTTTCCATCGAATGCAAGCGCCCCATTTCTTCCAGAAGCTCCAGATGCCCCAGGGAGATAGAAAGGCCCAGGTAGAGATTGGCGATGTTGAGTCTCGGGAACAGCAGGGTACAAAGCTGGTATGGGCTGATCCCCGCTGTGGATAACCACTTCAAAATCTTTTGGTTCCGTGCTTCATGCCGCGTTGCGATCCGGTCAATAATCGCATCAGGCGTTTCAATCACGTCACCATGCCCCGGAAAACAACGCGCCAGGCGCAAACCTCGGGAAATTTCCAGCGATCCACTATACTCCACCAGCGCCTTGGCGGGTTCTCTACCCGGCAAGGAACGCCGCATCAGGGGATTGGGCGTAACATCAGACAGCAGATGGTCTCCCACCAGGGCGACCCGGTGTTCACCCAGGAACAGCACCGTGTCCGTCGCGGAATGACCCGGCACAAAATAGGGCGTGAACAGCGAGACCTTTTGCCCCGTCGCATAGGCCTCATGCATTGTAAACGACTCGGTGTAGGTTTTGAATTGATTCCACAATACCATGGCCTCATCGGCCTTGTCATCGGGTACGCCAAGACGCTTCATCAGCCGCATGTAGTAGTCATGGTGACGCGCATTGTGTCGATGCGCTTGGGCCATGTAGGCCGGAATATCGGGATGGCCGAAAACCCGGGCCTGTGAGCGCGCACAGAGCCATTGCGTGGCGCCACAATGGTCTACATGGTGGTGGGTCAGGTGAATCTCGTCCAGTTGACTGATTGAAAAGCCCAAGTGCGTTACAGCCTTC
>SKJD01000370.1 GCA_007116095.1 Candidatus Hydrogenedentota bacterium | reverse complement strand
TACTTGCCGCCCTGCGCCACGACGCTCTTCGGGTCCTTGTCCTGGCCCATGCCCCAGATGGCGATGTCGACCAGGTGCGCGCCCCAGTCCGTGATCTTGCCGCCGGAGTAGTCCAGGAACCAGCGGAAGTTGTAAATCCAGCGGTTCGTGTTAAACGGCTTGTGCTCCGTCCAGCCCTGGTGGAACTCCCAGTCAATGCCTTCGTAATTGCTGATGTCATCGTCGCCCATGCCGATACCTTCGAGCGAGGTGTTGTCATGGGTCCAGGTCTCGACACGTGCGATGTCGCCGATATAGCCTTCCTGAATCAGTTGCACCGCTTCCTGGAAGTGCTCGCCGCTGCGCTGCATCGTACCGCCCTGTAAGACGACGTTGCTGTTGTTCACCGCCTCGACCATCGCGCGGGACTCTTTAATCGTCGTGCTGATCGGCTTTTCGCAGTAGATGTCCTTGCCGGCGTCCACGGCATAGAGCACCGGCAGAGCGTGCCAGTGGTCCGGCGTGGAGATGACCACGGCGTCAATATCGTCGTTCTCGATGATGTCGCGGAAATCGTGGTGGCGGCTGAAGTCTTCAAATTTCTGGGACAACATCGCCGAGGCGCGGTCCAGGTTGCGGTGCCAGGTATCGCAGAGGGCGATGGGCTGGATGTCGTCGCGCTGCAGGCAGAAGCCCAGGTTCGAGCGGCCCATGCCGCCGATCCCGATGTGCCCGGTCAGCACCCGCTCATTCGCGCCCAGGATAGTGGACGGCAGGATGGACTTAAAGGCCCCGGTCTGCGCCTTGGCCACGTTCGACACGGCGGCCGCGCCCAATGCGGCCCCGGCGGCGATGCCTGCGGCGTTCTTCATAAAACCACGACGACTCACTTGTGCGTCTTCGGGTGTACGCTTTTCTTCGGTCATGAATACACAATCTCCAAATGTTACCGCAACGCCGCGTTCCGTTGCAGCGCAGCAAGCTGTATAATTCCCTACCCCCGGACCAGGGGCCTCTCCATAGTACCCCTTTTCCGACGGCAGTGCAAAAATTGGGTTCGGTCTGGGCTGTTCCGGAGTAACGAAGCTTGCTTCGTTCAAATCCAGCAAAGCGAGCTTTGCTACTCCATACTACCGGAGTAACGAGGCTTGCTTCGTTCAACTCAGCAAAGTAAACTTTGCTACTCCATACTACCGGAGTAACGAGGCTTGCTTCGTTCAACCCAGCAAAGTAAGCTTTGCTACTCCATACTACCGGAGTAACGAGGCTTGCTTCGTTCAACCCAGCAAAGCAAGCTTTGCTACTCCACATAAAGCTTTGCTGCTCCGGATAACCCCCTACACTGACACCATTTCCTTCGCGTTGGCGGCTTTGTAGGCGGCGACGGTCACTTCGGTGGCGCGGAGGCCGTCTTCCCCGGTGACGGACGGGGCTTCGCGCTTTGCCACGGCGCGGACGAAGTCGGTCACGAGGCCCAGGTCCGGGTTGTCACCCCAGCCGACCCAGGCGTGGCGCATGTTGGCGTCGTCGAAGACGTCCAGCTTCTGGTTGAAGGCGTCAACATTGAGCACGCCTTCGGTCCCGATGAACTCGAGGGTGACGTCGCCCCAGGTCGGGAAGCTCTGTGGCCGACTCCAGCTCGCCAGGTGCGATACCTGGATGCCGCCGTCCATCTCCATATTCAAGCTGCCGAGGTCATCGGTCTTCAGGCTTTCTCCGTGCAACTGGTTGCCCAGCTCGCAGTAGACCTTCTTGAACTCGCGGTCGAGCATCCAGCGCAACACATCCACCACGTGTACCGTGTGGTCCATCGTCGCGCCGCCGCCCGACTCCGCCTCCTCCACAAACCAGCCGCCGGGGTTTTGCCCGTGGTTGGTGCAGGCAATCGCCAGGACCTCGCCGATATGCCCGGCCCGAATCTGTTCGCGGGCGGCCATGATGCTCGGGATAAAGCGGCAGGGAAAGGCCGTGCCCAGGCCCACGCCCGCCTTCTTGCAGGCGTCAATCATCGCCTGGGCGTCTTCCACCTTCGGCGAGAGCGGCTTTTCACAGAGAATCCACTTGCCCGCCGCCGCGGCCTTCTCGACCAGCGCCCGGTGCTTGTTGTTCTCGGAGCAGATAATCACCCCGGCGATGTCGGAGGCCAGGAAATCATCCAGCGAGGCCACGAATTGTGTGTTGAATTGCTTGGCCATATCCTGGCCGCGCTTGGGATCATCGTCCCAGATACCGGCCAGGGTCGCTTCGGGCAATTGGTTCAAGGAAGCGGCATAGCTAAACGCGTGCATGTGGGCAAAGCTCATAATGCCGATACGTACATCTTTCATAACATCATCTCCCAGATAAGGATGGAACGCATTCATTCGCGCTCGGGGTTGTGCAGCAATACAAGCTCAGAGGGTCACCGGGGCTTTGGTCTCCGCCGACTTCAGGGCGGCGGTCGCCATGGCCACGGCGTGCAAACCGTCTTCCGGCGTGACCCGCGGCTCATGCCGGCCTTCCAGCCAGCCGAGGAAGTCTTCCCATTCCAACAGGTAGGGGCTCTTCAGCACCGGGCTGCTCGGTACAATCGTGCCCACCGCGGCGCCTTCCCCACGGCGTTCGGACGTCAGCGGGACGTCGTTGCTGTCAAACTGCACCATGCCCTTCGAGCCGCAGACCTCGATCTTCACGTGGAATCCCGACGGGTGCGCCCAGGTGCCGATGACCTTGGCGATCAGCCCGCTCTTCATCCGCATGGTGACTTGGGAGTAGTCCAGCGTTTCCGGATTCGAGCGCTGCAAGGCCTGGCAGAAGATACGTTCGGGCTCGCCGAACACAAAGCGAATCCAGTCCAGGTCGTGAATCATGCAGTCCAGGGTGACCCCACCGCTGAGCTTGTAGTTCTGGAACCAGTTGTCCTGGCCGGCGGGATAGGCGCCGCCCCGGTAGAGATGGGCGAAGCCGGGCTCGCCCACGACCCCCTGCTGGAGCTGGGCGCGAACGGCTTCAAATTCCTGGAAATAACGCACCACATGCCCGATGAAAAGCTTCACCCCATGCTCTTTGGCCACGTCAATGGAGGACTTGCATTCGGCGACGGTCCGGCAGAACGGCTTCTCGCAAAAGATGTGCTTGCCTTCCTTGGCGGCCGCCTGCACCAGCGCCGCATGCGTCGTGGTCGGCGTGGCGATTACCACGATATCGACGTCGTCCCGCGAGAGCGCGGGCTGGCTGTTGTTCGTGGAATCCGCACCGTACTTCTGCGCCAGCTCATTGGCGGCCTTCTGGAAATTGTCGGCGCAGACCACCACCTTCAGGCCACAGCGCACCGCCATTTCCGCGTGCATTTTCCCCATGACCCCACAACCGATTATTGCAACATTCATAACAAACCTCCCAACACCCGGGTTGGATTTAATACGCAATTCACTGCTTCAAGGACACAACAGGACGCATCGGTTCCCGCACGGACCTGTTGTTTCGCGGGGAGCGGCGCTCAGCCTGGCATCGCCAACAGGGCCTGCTCACTGCTGAGCACATGCCGCAACATCGGCTCCAGCCCATGCGCATAGGCGCCGTATTCAGCGGTCAACGGCCCTTCATAGCCGATGGCGCGCAGGCTACGCATGACCCGCGGCCAGTCGACATCGCCTTCCATCAGCATGACAAAGCCGTCCAGGCTGCCGGTGGCCGTGCGAAAGTCTTTCAAATGGATTTTACATATACGATCCCCCAGAATTCGAATCCACTGTTCCGGATAGCCGAAGGCCAATACATTCCCCACGTCAAAATAGGCGCCCACCCAGGGCGATTCACAGTGATCGATGAAGTCGCGCATCTCCACGGGGCTGAGCAAGAAGCGGTTCCAGACGTTCTCAATCCCGATCTTAACCTGATGACGCTCGGCAAAGACAGCGGCTTCCCGCACCGCTTCCAGCGCATTCTCCAGGGCGACGTCGTAGGCCAGCGTCGGCGTCACCGCCCCGGGCACCACGAGCAGGGCGTCCGCCCCGAGGCCCGCCGTCACGCGCAGGGCCTGCTCCACCACCGCCAACGCCTGTTTCCGCGCTTCGGGCTCCGCCGCGCTGAGCGGGTATTTCCAGCCCAGGCCACAGCCCACGCTCGAAAGGCGCAGGCCCTGCTTGGCTGCGAAGTCCCGGATTTCCTTCAGGCGCGCTTCCGGGGCGTCCAGCGGCAAGGCGCCCGCTTCGTCCACACAGAGCTCCACGCTCTCGAAGCCGATTGACGCGGCCAAGGCGAGGACCTGCTCCACCGACCAGTCCGGCGGAAACGCCCATTGATTAATGCCCGTATACATCCCCATGCTTTCTTCCCCTTTTTAAGGCTAACGGCAAAATGACACCCCTGTCCAGCGGGACTTCGCGCCCCGTTGCAGCGCCGCATTCACCCCCGCCTGAAATAATTCACAGTATGGCGTGTTTCTATGGTATACTACGTCCGACATCCACAAGGAATCTGGATGCGCACCCACCGCTCTACCATACACCCTTGTCAAGCAAGTTGGCAAAACCTGGCGCTGCCACTGGCCCAATGCGGCCCCAACACAACGCACACACAGGTTGCCCGGCCAGCTCACGTCACATCAACATGGCTGCGGCCTCATTCGGCCCGCTGTGTATCATTAACACGTATTGTAATTAATCAGGCCTCTGTTTTACAGTATACAACAGCACCAAGAGGCGAGGAATACGATCATTCACGATATTACCCCGGTGATTTCCAAAGAGAAATCCATGACAACCGCTGTACAAACCCAAACTCCCGTACAGCCCGGCCTGGACCCGCAGGCCACCTTGATTACTTTGCGCCAGCAATCCGGCCGGAGCATCCAACCTTGCGAGGTACTGGACACAAAGATGAGTACATCGGACATGAACATAGAACACGATGCCCCTTCCACCGATGCGGCCCCCGGCAAACAGCGCTCGGAGCGTAAAACCCACCCGGGCGCCAGCCGACCGAAGCGGAAGAAGAACAACCGTAAGGACAGAGCCAACCCGGTTCAAGCCGCGTCAAACAAGGCGCCCGGCAGCAAACCGAAGCGGAACCGTTCCAACCGCAACAGCACACCAGATTCGCAGCCCCGGAGCGATGCCGGCCCGCAGGGGTCGTATTCCCAGGACTATTACGAAGAAGTGCCCGAGGCGCATGACCATCATGAAATGCGCACCGAGACGCTCAACAAGAACAACGAGTTCGAGCCGTATCCCCTGGACCGGCGCTGTTTCCGGGTCTTGCAGCGGCAGAACATCCTCTCGCCGACCCCGATTCAGGCCAAGTGCATTCCAATTGCATTGGAAGGCAGGGACCTCATCGGCACGGCGCAGACCGGCACGGGCAAAACGCTCGGCTATGTGCTGCCCACCCTCAGCCGACTGAGCCAGGGCAAGGGCGGTCGCAACCGCATGCTGATCCTGGTGCCGACGCGGGAGCTCTGCCTACAGGTTTCCCAGGTCATTCATCCCTTCGCACGGGAACTGCGCCTGCGCCACACCACGGTCTACGGCGGTGTCGGCATGAACCAGCAGATTCAGCAGCTCAAGCGCGGCTGCGACATTATTGTCGCCACGCCGGGCCGCCTGCTCGATCACGTCTCCCGCGGCAACATCAAGTTCCCGCGCCTGGAGATGCTCGTGATTGACGAGGCTGATCGCATGCTGGACATGGGCTTCCTGCCCGACCTGCGCCGCATCATCGCACTGTTGCCCAAGGAACGGCAGACCCTCATGTTCTCCGCCACCTTCGCCGCCTCACTGGAGCGGCTGGCTTCGAACATGCTGCAAGACCCCGAACGCATCCAGATCGGCGCCATCTCCCAGCCGGTAGACCAGGTGCGCCAGTTGCTTTATCCCGTGCGCGATGACGAGAAGCAGCAGCATCTGCTGGACTTCCTCAACAACGAAGACATTGAAAACGCGATTGTCTTCATGCGCACCAAGGTCCGCACCGACCGCCTATCGAACATGCTCCGGAAAAAAGGGCATCGCGCCGTGGCGATTCACGGGGACCTGCAGCAAAGCCAGCGCCAGCGCGCGATTGAAGGCTTCCGCACGGGCAAGTATAACCTGCTCGTCGCCACGGACGTCGCCGCACGCGGACTGGACATCGACGACATCAGCCACGTCATCAACTATGACATCCCGCTGAACGCCGACGACTATGTCCACCGCATCGGTCGCACCGCCCGGGCCACCAAGGAAGGCGACGCAGTCACCTTCGTGACGCCCGGCGAGCACGAACCCCTGGCCGGTATCGAGAAGTCCCTCGGCCGCCACATGGACCGCAAGCAATACGATGGCGCGCCAATGGTCCTCTCGACCTGGAACGCCTCACCGCCCAAGTCCTCCCGTCCCATGCGCCGACGCGCCGGTCGACGTCGCCGCTAACCCGATATGATCCCGAACGTCATTCCCGCTCTGCTTTCCGCGCGGGAATGACGTACGCTCCCTGTCCAACCCCGCACGCCCCCCTGTCCACCCCGCACGGCCCTGTCCACCAAGCCTCCACGCCCTCCCGCCGCCATCAATGCACCGTCATGGATGCGTTGTTTGCATTCTCCATGTTACTATAGGGAAAGTAAATACGTTATTGCTTGGCATCATCGCCGCCAAGGCCATTGGCAAGTAATGAATGCCCCCGAATGTTAACTTGGAATCATGCATTTCACCCAAAGTTGTCGCGTTGTAAGGCGACATTGCGAAGGTTATCCATGTACAAATTGCTACTCCCCGTTTTGTTCCTTGCCCTGTTTGCCGTCGCTTGTGACAGCCGCGAAGACTTGGCCGAATTGCCCCAGGGCAGCCTGACCGTGGACACCGAGGCCCTGGTGGCCGAATGGCATGCGCTGGCGAGCGCGGAGAACGGCGACCTCGACATCGAGGCGGCGCATCAGATCGCCGGGCAGCTCAGCCGCACCGTGGGCGGGCTCGATCCCCTCTTTGACGTGATGGCCAATCCCGAATCCGACCCGCTCACCAAGGTCCTGGTAGTCATCAGCACGACGCCGTTCATCACCGAAGCCCACGCCCCGATGTTGATTGAACTGACGGACGCAGCCCATGAGCAGACGACCCGGAGCTGCGCCACCAACCTGCTGGGCCAACTGGATGACCATGCCCCGGCGGCAGCGCGTTTGCATGAACTGAAGGACCAGGAAGCGAACTACACCGTGCGCCTCGCCGCCATTCTGTCACTTATGAAGCAGCGCGACGCAGAAGCGCTTGAGATGGCCCCGGAAATCTGGGAACATCCCGATACCACGGACGAACAGCGCACGCAGATCGTCTACCTCATGCCCAATTCGCGGGTCTATGACTTCTTCGACCTCTTCAAGGACGCCGCAGTCAACCCCAACATAGAGTTCTCGGCGCGGATGCGCGCCGTTTCGGTAGTGGCGCAGGCGGATGACCCCTCGGCCCTGCCGATCCTGGAGCAGGTCGCCCGGGAAGACAGCTCGGAAGACATCCGACGCCTGGCGACACGCGGTCGCATCGCGATGGCGGAGCGCTTCGGGGAAGCGATCGAGGACCTGGAGGAAGTCGACCTGGAAGACGCCGACGAAGCCGAAACCGACGCTCCCGAATAACGTCCCGGTTCTACCCAATTGCGGGAAACGCCCCTGGCGGCCTTGCCTGAAGATTCAACGCATTACGAGAGTAAATCACACACACCCATGCGGATTTTTGACTGGTTATTTAAGAAACAAAGCAAACCTACCGGCCACCATGGTTCCTACACCGGTTACGCTGCCCCCAAGGCCGCCCAGGAGACCTACCTGGTCACCTTCGAGCAGATGCGCAAGGGAGCCATCAACCGGCGCGGGCGGAAAGACGTCCGGCAATGCGTCGTCATGGTCGGCAGCGACCTGCGCCTCGTCACCAGCGGCGATCGTGTCCCCCGCGACACCTACCTCGCCATGTGCAAGCTCGGCTACCTGGACCTGCCCAAGGAAGAGCGTGATGCCGTGCTGGAAACCGCTAAAGACCACGACATCATCGAAGCCCCGCTGCCCCCAGCCGAAGCAGAGCCTGAGGAGGCGGAGGATGACGATGATGATGAGGTACGGGAGGAGCCGGAGTAACGAAGCTTGCTGCGTTATCATATATGGAGTAGCAAACTTTAGTTTGCGTAAACTTAACATTGATGCTTTTGAATACCCTTTGTGCTTTGCACAAAGGACGCAAAGTGAACTTTGCTACTCCATATGAGCAAAGCAAGCTTTGCTACTCCAGAACAATGGAGTAACGAAGCTTGCTTCGTTTATATCAGTCGATGTCCGTGTGGCCGAGTCAGGCCTCGACCATATCTTCCTGCATGGCGGTTTCGACGGCATGTTCCATTTTGTCGAGGGCGACGCAGAACTGTTCGACCTTGGCGTTGGCCAACTGGCGGGCGCGTTCCCGGTAGTAGGCGATGCCTTTGAGCAGGTTGGTCTTGTATTCGTTGAAATACTTCTCGTTCTTGTTGACGATGCCGAGCCGCGTCAGCTTCAATTCCTTCTGCAGGTATTCCACGTAGAGAATCAGCTCTTTGATCATGAAATGCGGCCGCTCGGGATTCATCGGCACTTCGCCCCGACCATAGATGTGGTCCACCATTTCGTCCAGCCCGACTTCTTTGCTGAAGTTGACGATGTTCGGCCCGCAGGTGATCGCCGGCATGGCGTCCTTGTCGATGCCGTACTTCTTCGTGGCCACCCCGGCCAGGTCGTGACAGATACAGGACTTCGCCACAATCAGGTCTCTGCGGGTGTCATACTGCTCCTCCGACAGGCTCTCCATGCCGTCCAGTTCCTTCAGCTTCCGCTTCTGGTAGGCTTCGGATGCCGTGCAGAGGGGCACCTTGGTGAACTCCGTGTTGAAGCGCACATGCCCCTTGGGACAGGGGCTCCCCGTCTTTCCAGCTTCCAGGCGCTTGCGGCGCGCCGCCTCGCTCTCGGAGTCCTTCAGATTCCAGAACGGCACGCCAAACGGCGAGCTGTCGCTGAGGTGGACGTCGCCCTCGGTCGCGACCTGGAGCTTGCGCATGTGGTCCGGGTCGACGTTCGTCACTTCCGGCACCAGGAGGAAAGGCGTCGCCCAGCCGGTACCGTCCACGGCGAAATACGTACGTAACAAGGCGTCTTCCTCGGCATTGCCGATCCCGCCCTGGACGGTCACGCGCATCGTGAGCGGTTCCGCCGGGGCCGGGGTTTCCGTGTCGTGCAGGGCCTTGCTGTATATGCCGTGCAGTTCTTCCAGCAGCGTCGCCCGCTTTTCCTTGAAGACCTCGAGGATCGGGCCCATCAAATGGCCGACGCTGGCGAAGGCGTGGCCGCCGCAGTTCAGCCCGGACTCGATCCGGTACTCATGCACCCAGACGCCGCGCTTGGCTAAGTACTTGCCCTGCACCATGGCGGAACGGTAATCGCTCACCTTGAGGATCACCTTCTTCTTCGGCGGCTGTCCGTTTTGCGGCAGGAAATCCGGGAAGCGGTTCACGAAACCGTAGAGCCGCGGGTTCATCCCCGCGGAAAAGACAATACTGGAGCGCAGGGTGGACGCCGCGTAGCCCCGGAAGGCCGCGATGGCGTCCGTATACTCCACCGGCAGTTTCTTCCCGCGCAGGTAGACGTCGCGGTCCACCTTGGACATGATGTTCACGTCGATGCTGCCGGGCGTCACGAGCGTGCGGAGCTGTTCCTGCAAGGCCTTCTTCTCCGGCCCCTCCGGCAGCGCCAGCATCTGCTTGTATTCCGCCTTGCCTGGCGCGGTCTCCGGCAGCAGGCGATAGTAGCGCGTGATCTCGCTGTCCGGCGTAAAGGGGGAGGTCTTGACAGCCTCGACCTGTCGCGCCACGAGGATATCGACCAGGTTCAAATAGGCCGTCACGCGGCGCGCCCGGTAGTCTTCCTCGCGGTTGGAAATCGGTTCGAAGGCTTCGCCCGATTGCTCACAATAGTAGCGGCGCATCTGCTCGAGCAGGAGGTCGTCCACCAGCGAAATAACCGAGCTGATGCCGTAACGGGCGACCTTTAACGGGGTATCAATGGTAAAGCCGGTGCCCATCACCGGTACATGAAAGCTGTGGGGAGCGTGTGTTTCTAGGGTATTCATGGCGTGCGCGTCCAAGGGGTTTGGTTGCGGGATAAAGATTGGATGCGAGTTGCGGCGGCGACAATGGCTTAAAAACAAGCGACTTCGGCCTGGCCGGCGCATCATTGTATGGCTTCTAACAGTTCACAATTGTACACGACTCTACCGATACATGCAAATTACGATAAGGTCCCGGTCAGGGCGTGAAACACATGGTGTCTTTCGTGATAGAATAGCCTCTGGTCGGGCGGCGCATGCGCATAATTGCCGGATGCATACCCGAGGGCCGCCACGCGGGCGGCTGGCAAGGGCAACCCGAGCCGATTCACAAGCACTATTCGACACCCACAGCACAGCGGGCGGGGGCCGACTCGGCGCCACGCAGGAGTTTTTATTATGTACAAGGGTTCATTTGTGGCGCTGGTCACACCCTTTGATGACAATTTAGAAGTCGACTTTGACGCCTATGGCCGGCTCATTGATTTCCACCTGGAGCAGGGCACGGACGGGATCGTGCCGTGCGGCTGTACGGGCGAGGCCGCCACGTTGACGCATGCCGAGCAGAAGGCCTGTATCCGCTTCGCGATGGAGCGCGTGGCGGGGCGGGCTCCGGTCGTTGCGGGCACCGGCTCGAACAACACCCGGGAAGCCATCGAACTGACCAAAGCCGCGGACGAGCTGCACTGTGACGGCACCCTCTCCATCACGCCGTATTACAACAAGCCGACGCAGGATGGGCTGGCGGCGCACTTCACGGCCATCGCCGAGGCGGTCAGCATCCCCGTGATGCTCTACAATGTCCCCGGCCGCACCGGCACGCGGATTGCCCCCGAGACCATCGCCCGGCTGAACCAGGTCGAGAACATCGTCTCGATCAAGGAGGCCTGCGGCAGCATCGACCAGGTCTCGCAAATCCGCACGCTCTGCGACATCAACATCATGTCCGGCGACGACAGCCTGACCCTGCCGATGATCGCCGTGGGCGGTACGGGGGTTGTCTCGGTGGCGGCGAATGTCGCGCCCAAGCTCGTGGCCGAACTCTGCGCCCACGCCAACGCGGGCGACTTCGCGGCCGCGCGGAAGGTCCACTACACCCTCATGCCGCTCTTCAAGGGGCTCTTCTGCGAGACGAACCCCATCCCCGTCAAGGCCCTGCTCACGGAAATGGGGCTCATCAAAAACAACCTGCGCCTCCCGCTTGTCCCCGCCGCCCCGGCCACCCAGGCCGCCGTCCGGGACCTCGCCAGGGAGATCGGGCTGCTGTAGTTTTTTTTTGGAGTAGCAAACTTCAGTTTGCGGCCTTCGTGCAGCAGCACGAAGGAACCCTGTTACACAGCAAACGGCTGGTTAGCCCGGTGGACTTTGTGGACAGGGAGGACATAGTGGACAAGGAACAGCCCACAGCGTCCACAGCGCCTACATGCGCGTGATGGCCCCACGGATGCCACCATAGACGAGGAAAGCCGCCTGCGATATGAGCACTTTTGACGACCAATTCAAACAGCCGCCGAATGGCTACCGCTCGATGCCACTATGGGTGTGGAACGGGGACATGACGGAAGGCCGCATCACGGAGATGCTGGAGCAGTACGCGCAGCAGGGCATGGGCGGGGTCTTCGTCCATCCACGGCCGGGGCTGATTACGGAATACCTTTCCGAGCGCTGGTTCGAACTGTGGGGCCACGCGCTGTCGGAGTGCAAGCGCCTGGGCTTGCAGTGCAATGTCTACGACGAGAACAGCTATCCCTCGGGCTTCGCGGGTGGCCATGTCCCGTCGACCCTGCCGCATGGCGCGGGACAACACCTGCACGCCACGTTCTACAAGCACAGCCCGGTGCGGCTTCAGGGCGAGCTGATCGCCTGTTACAAGCTGGAGGACGATCGCCTGACCCGGCTGGAGAGCCATGTCGACCTGAACCAGATTCTGGACAACGCGGAGCAGGTCATCCAGAAGACACACCTGCCACTCACGGACCCGGACAGCGGCGCCCTGGGCCCCGTGGGCGCGACGGAGACGCAGATTCTCGTGCTGGAGCGGCGGCGGCATTCCGGCACGCCCTGGACCGCCTGGCTGCCCTATGTCGACCAGACCCGGCTGGACGTCGCACGCGCTTTTCTGGAGAGTACGCACGAGCGCTATTACGCGCATTTCAAGGAGGACTTCGGCGAGACCATCCGCGCCTTCTTCATCGACGAGCCGCACCTGGGCCTGGCCGAACACACGGGCGATGTGGCCTGTCTCCCCTTCTCGCGGCATATCCTGCGTGCCTTCCGCAAAGACCACGACTACGACCTGGCGGACCACCTGGCTGATCTCTTCCTGGAGCAGCCCAGCGCCAGCATCACCCGTTTCGACTATTACAGCACCCTCCAGCGCCTCTGGAGCGAGAATTTCCTGCGGGTCATCCATGAATGGTGCGAGGAGCGGGGCGTCTCCTTCACAGGCCACTTCCTGGAGCATGACTGGCCCTATCCGCACACGAACCCGAACTGCATGGAGGCGAACCGCTGGCTGCACATACCGGGCATCGACCTGCTCTCCTGCCAGTTCGACTACCAACATCCGCAGGACAACCGCCAACTGCTCTTGACGGTGCGCGAGGTGAACAGCCTGGCCAACCAGCTCAACCGCGAGCGGCGTTTCTGCGAAGCGCACGGGGTCGCGGGCTATGACGCGGACTTCACAAAGCTCAAGCAGCTCACGGACTGGCTGGTGGTGCACGGGATCAACTTCATCAACGAGCACCTCAGCTTCCAGACCATCCACGGCAACCGCAAGTATGACCACCCCGTCACCTTCAGCGATCACAGCCCCTGGTGGTCGCAGTACCGCTACCTGAACGATCACACGGCCCGACTCTGCACCGTGATGAGCCAGGGGGTCCAGCGGAACCGCTTCCTGCTGCTTCAGCCCACGACCACCGGCTGGGTCCGGGCGAATCCGACGCAGCCCTTCGCCTATTCCTTCGCCCACGCCGCTTCGGTCAACACGCCGAACGTACAACTCCGCAACGCCCAGGCCGGGCTGATCGCGGACCTGGCCGCGCATCAAATCGACTTCGACCTCGGCGACGAGTTCTACCTGCGCGACTTTGGCCGGGTGGTCGGGAAGAAGCTAAAGATTCATGCCGGCCGCTATGATGTGGTGATCGTGCCGGAATTCATGGACAACTGCTGCGACAGCACGCTGCGCCTGCTGGAGCGTTTCCTGGAAGCCGGCGGCATCGTTATGTGTATCGGCGTGGCGCCGCGCCTGGTCAATGGCCGGCCCGACCCGCGCCCGGCGGCGTTGCACAATACGTTCCCGACGCGCTGGTGGGTCTATCCGGATTTCGATGCGATGCTCGTGGCGATCGACGAGCATTTCCCGGCTTACTTGCGCACGGCGGACGGCGGCCACCTGCCCCCCGCCATCGCCGTGCAAACCCGCTTCCACGACGATGGCCGGGTCGTGCATTTTCTGGTGAACACGGAGCACGAACCGCTGGAGACGGAGGTCCTGCTCGAGGGCAAGTCCCTGCGCCTGCTCGACAGCTTCACCGGCGATATCCACGGCCTGCTGACGCGCCCGCACAACAGCGGCGGCCTGCTGGCGCGGCTCCGCCTGCCCGCGCTGGGGCATGCCCTGTGGGAGGTCAACGCCAAAACCGCGGCCCCGAAGCCGGAGCTGAAGGTAGGCGCGCCCTATCGCATTGACACCGGCCGGGCCCTGGTGAACGGGCCGAACATGCTGGCCCTGGACTACTGCGATCTGTCCATGGACAACAGCAGCCACCACGGCCTGCCGGTCCCCCACGCCAACCGGCTGTGCTGGCAGTGGCACGGCTTTGACGCCGACATCTGGACCTGCGCCGTGCAATTCCGGAAGAACAACGAGAAATATCCCATCGAACCCGACTCCGGCTTCACGGTCAGCTACCATTTTGAGGTAGCGCCCAACGCCTATGTGGCGCTGCGTGAAGCCGAAAAAATCGCCCTCGCGGTGGAGCACCCGCACCTCTATAATATCCGGGTGAACGATATGCCCATTGACGCCGACACGGGCGAACGCTGGCTCGACGAGACCATACGCGCCATGCCCATCGCCCGGGCCCTGCGGCCCGGCACCAATGTGGTCACACTCCAGGCCGCGCCGTTTAACATCCACCACGAAATCGAGCGGGTTTATATCGTCGGCGACTTCACCCTGACGCCCTCCAACCCCGGCTTCCGGATTGTCCAGCCGAAATCGGTCTACCTCGGCGACTGGACCGAACAGGGCTACCCCATGTTCTCCGGCAGCATGAGCTACCAGGCCCCGATGGAACTCGAGACCGCCTGCCATGGGCTACAATGGCACGTCCCGGAATGGGCCGGGGCCGTGATGCAGGTCCGGCTGGACGGCGAGGCCCTCGGGCACATCGCCTTTCCCCCCTACACCGTCAGTGTGTATCGGGACTTCCCGGCGGGACACTATAACTTCGAGATCGAGGTCTTCGGCACGCCGAAAAACCTCCTCGGCCCGCACCATGCCCCCGGAGCCATCCCCGGACCGGGAACCTGGGACCTCGCCCCCAAAGCCGCCCCCGCCGGTGAGGCCTACGAAATCCAGCCCCAGGGCCTCCTTGGACCCATCAAGGTCTACCCCCTGACCCGCCAGACGGAATGACGCCTTGGCGCAACGCGACGTAGGTATATGGAGTAGGTATATGGAGTAGCGCACTTTAGTGCGCGTCCTTCGTGCGGCAAGCACGAAGGAATACCCGGGGTGACGGTCTACGGGCGAACACCAGGTTCGCCCCTACGCAAAAACGTACAGCGATCTGTCAAAGGATGTACATACCCATGAAAAACATTGCCGTCATTATGGCCGGTGGCTCCGGCGAACGTTTCTGGCCGTTGTCGCGGCAAGCGCATCCGAAGCAACTGCTCTGCCTGGGGAATTCGGGGAAAACGATGTTGGCGGAGGCCATCGACCGCATCCGGGCGCAGGTGGACGCGGCGGACATCTATGTGCAGACCATGCCCCACCTGCTGGCGCCGATTCGGGCGGCGGACTTGGGAATCCCGAAGGAGAATGTCATCGCCGAGCCGTGTAAGCGGAACACGGCGGGCTGTCTCTGTTACGCCGCCGCGCATACGCTCGCCAAGTACAACAGCGACGGCTCCGACCTGGTCCTGGCGATCCTGACGGCGGACCACCGCATCGGCGACCAGGCGGGTTTCCAGCGGACGGTCGCGACGGCGCTTGCGACGGCGGCGAACGAAGCGGCGCTGGTGACGATTGGCGTGCCGCCGGACCATCCCGCGACGGGCTTCGGCTATATCCAGGCGGCCCCGTCGGAGGGCGATGCGACGACATCGGAGGAGCTCCCCACGGTGCACCGCGTGAAGCGCTTCCAGGAAAAACCGGACCGCGCCACGGCGGCCTCCTATCTCGCGGCGGGCAACTACTTCTGGAACAGCGGCATGTTTTTCTGGCGGCTGGACCAGTTCCGTGCGGCCTTTTCCCTGGCTGATCCCGCTTTCTCCACGGCGATCACGCAGATGAAGGCGGCGATGCAGGCGGGGGATGACGCCCTGGTCACGCAAATCTTCGAGGGCCTGAAGAGCATCTCCATCGACTACGCCCTGATGGAGAAGGCAGAACATGTATTGATGGTGCGCGCTACCTTCCCGTGGGAAGACGTCGGAAGCTGGGCCGCCCTGGACCGTGCGCGCAGGCCGGATGCGCAGGGCAATGTCGTCGAGGGCGATCCGGTGCTGGTGAACACCCGGAACGCTATCGTCTGCAACCACGGCAAGGACATGGCCGTGGGCGTCGTGGGCGTCGAGAACGTTGTGCTGGTCATCACCGACGACGCGGTCCTGCTGGTCTCCAAGGACCACACCGAAGACGTGAAGCAGGTGGTGGAGGAGCTCAAGCGCCGCAACAGTCCGCAGTTGTAGCCGAACTCCCCCCCCACGCCGCCGGGCATTTATTCCCCGACCTAAAACATGCTAGCATTAGGCTGCGCGTCGGGCGCATTCAGGCGTCGACGCGGACTTTGGGACTGCAAATGGGGTTCGGGGGAACAGCGCGGCTTGCATCCAGGCGCCCCTCCCTGCCCAAAAAATAGCCGTTTCGGCACGGGGAAAGGATCAGCCATGTCAGAGGAGTCACGCCTGCGCATCGGGTTTGTCGGGGTCGGCGGGATGGGCCAATGCGCCCACCTGCGTAACTACGTTGTGCTGCCGGACTGCGCGGTGACAGCCATTGCCGAGCTGCGGACGCAGACGGCGCAACAGGTCGCGCAGCGCTATGGCGTGCCCAAGGTCTACGCCAGCCACGAGGCGATGCTCGCCGAGGAAGCGCTGGACGGCATCGT
>SKJD01000181.1 GCA_007116095.1 Candidatus Hydrogenedentota bacterium | reverse complement strand
GATGTTCTGTACGGATTCGGCTCCGCACAGGTAGGCTTTGGCGGGTAACCTCCTTTCCTTATTGCCTCACCGTTTCTTCTAAAGGTAGACTAAGCTCCGAGCCACTGCGGCTCACACACCCTGGAAGGGTCGCGGAAGATCGTTCCACATAAGGCCTTGGGGTGTAAGGGTGTAATTGGGCATATTTGATCATCCGCGACCCCTTCAGGGTCGATTTTTTTTGTGAACCCGGTTCCCGGGGTATTCATCCGTAACCCCTGCCGGGGTTAGTCGTTGTGTCGTATTGAATTGATAGTCAACCACAACGGCAATGGTAAATTCCGAGCCTAAATGAAGCATCATGTTGCCACTGAATGAATGGTGTTTGTCCAAAATTCTTGAAAAATCGACTTAATCAACAGACCCCTCGCGCGGGAATGAATGACAATCAAGGGGATTTCGCGTGCATTCGCGTGTATTCGCGGATAATCACGTCGGGTGGCTCTGGGCTGAACCAGCGGTGGCATTCTGTTATAATCTTGCGCATTGTTATCGCATGAAAAGAATCGGAGGATTCAGGATGCTACTTGCCACAACGCAGAATCGATATCGCAAAGACGGTCAGGTCGGTGGGCGTTGTGCTCACGGGCGTTTACGCGGGGTGGGACCATGGCTGCTTGGGGCGGCGTTACTCTTGGGCGCGACGGCGCAGGCCGACCCGAATCCCGCCTCGATCCACTCGGACCGCGGCGCCTGGCCCCTGTACCGACAGTGGAACGCGGAAGAGCTACAGCATTTCGCCCGCTGGATCGAGAATATTTTCGACGTGAAGCGCCATGGCGACATGATACAGCGCCTGGCGAAGATCGAAGAGGTGCTCACGGACCCGGAGATGAACCTGCTGCTTGACCCGGAATTCCGGGGCGAGCCGTACAATCCGCAGTTGCCCCGGGAGACGATGCAGGTGATGCACCGGATTCTGGACTGTGGCAAGCTGACGGTCTCGCTCACCGGCTATTACAGCTATATCCGCGGCCTGCCCTTCATGATAAGCTGGATTCGCTCGGGGGACGGTGGCGATATCCGCACTTCGTCCCACAACGATGTGATCGGCGGGACCAGTTGTTTCGACTATAATTCGGCCCACCGCTTTTTTATCGACGCCGTGCACGGCTTCAACACGGGGCACTACCGCATCGAGCCCGACGGGATCGGCGCCGAGCAGTCCCACACGGTTCCGGTCGCCATCACGCGTGAGTCGCTCTTGTCCGGCAGTATGTTCTATTTCGATGGTCATGTGCTGATCCTCGCGAAGGTGGACGACTACGGCGAGCTGCATTTCCTGGACTCCACCACCGCGCCGACACGGGGCATCTATTACCACAACACGATGAACGCCGTGTCCGGCATGACGCCGAAGGGGGCGGACCCGGACAAACCCTGGTCGGGTTGTTACCGGGGCTTCCGGATTCACCGCTATCCTATCGCCGAGACGGATGAACATGGCCGCGTAACTTCCGTGCGCCGGCGTACCGATGCGGAGATGGCGGAAATGGGCTACTCCCTGGAGCAGTATGAGGTGCTGGCGCGGATCATCCGGGGCGAAGCGATCGTCGAGGACGGCGTGCGTGTGCAAACCATGCATGATTTCGTCCGACTGCGCATGCGCAAGGTGTCGCAGTTTGATCCGGTGGCGGAATTGAAACGGTTTGCCGATGAGATGCTGGCGCTCTGCGAGGAACGCGAACAGCGCGTGCAGGCCGGTTGGCAGGACGTCCAGAGCGCTGGCCCGGTTACGTTTCCCGAGCGCAATATCCATGAGAACGTCTTCAATGCCCGGGGGCGTTGGGGCGATACCGCTACGGCGGCCTTTGACGTGGACCTGCGCCTGGCCTATTTCCAGATGCTTAATTTCATGGACATGGCTATCGACTGGTACGCGATTGACCCGGGCTATGTCGCGCCATCGGCGCACTGGGGTAATGACATCCGTTCCCGCAGCGACCTGGCCTTCTACTTGATCCGCACCAAGAGCCGGCTCTTCGCCGAGCGCAGCTTCAACTACACCAACTCCCGCGGTGAATCGGTCACGCTTACCCTGGCCGATGTAGAGGCGCGGCTCTTTGATATGTCCTTCGACCCGAACCATGCGCCGGCGCTGCGCTGGGGGGCGCTGTTGGGCAGTGAAGAGGCCGAATCGATCATTCCCCGGGCAACCCCGCTGCCGAATGGACGGGAGATTGCCCTCGAGGACAGCTATGCGCGTCAGGCCTACTATCGGGCCCTAACCCACCGCGAACAGGAGCAAAGCTACCTGGAAGAAATGTTCACTGAAGGCTTCCCAAAACAGCAAAAATTTACTCAGTACATCACGGCAAAGTACCGTCCGCAGTCCCCGCCGCCGCTTTTGCCCTGGTACGCCGCGCCGATTGGTTGAATGGTTGGTGGTTTCGTAAGTGTTTGAAAATAGACGAGTTATGGTTTTAGTTTTGTCTGGCGTACGAACGTCGGGAAAATTTCTGAAAAAATTTGAAGATTATGGTTGACATTCAAACTGGTTTGTGGTACAAACTTGTTGTCGGTAGTTGAACAACGCGTTCAGCAATTGACTCGGTTTGGAAGTCTGTTGCTGCTGAATTAAGCAGTTCGGGACTTGCGTCCCAATTACAGAAATCCGCAACGAAAGAGAGGTGAAAAGAATGAAAAAATTTGGTATCGTAGCTCTTGTACTCATGATGGGTGTGGGCGCTGCCTTCGCCAGCTCGATCAGCGTGCCCTGGTTCCTGGACTACGCTGAAGAAGCTGCGGGCTTTCCGCCCAACGCAGGCATCACCACCTTGGTCTATCTGAAGAGTACTGTGGACGAGCAGATGGAACTCGCCATTGAATACTTCAATGCGAACGGTGAAGCTCTGGGCGCCAATAATCCGGTCCCGGATCTGGACGTGAACACCTTCTACATCGCTCCGCGCTCTTCGCTGGCGTTCCGTCCGGTTCGGATTGACCCGAGCCCGGCCGCTACTGACCCGCGCTCCGGCGATGCTGGTGTGGCCGGTGGTCAGGAAGGCGGACAAGGCGTACTGGTTCCGGTGCGTCCCGCGACCGGTGCTGGTAACCTCTTCAATGGTAGCATCACCATCTCCTGGGTTGGTGGCCCCAACGACATCCAGGGTATGGTTGTGTTCGCTGGTGAGACCCTCTCCTACGCGCACCTGCTGCCGCCGGGGAATTAATCCCAGCCTTATTCTGACTTGACAATATCGTAACGATATTATTAAAGGTGAGCGTGCCTCCGGGCAGGCTCACCTTTGCTGTTTTTGGGGGCGTATTCAGCCGTCGCAAAGCTCGCTTAGCGTGTTCTCTGGAGTAGCAAAGCTCGCTTTGCTGGGCAATGTGGAGTAGCAAAGTTCACTTTGCTGAACATTTTGGAGTAGCGCACTTTAGTGCGCGCCTTCGTGCGGCTGCACGAAGGGGAACCGAACAAAACAGACCATGCGCTGACATAGCCATGCAGCGTGAAATGGCTGGTTCCCCTTCAGGGAACACCGCGTGGGGTGGGCGGCGCATACCCGGGGTGACGGCCTGCGGGCGTTCCGCCCTGCGGCCTTACCCCGCGCACAAGCTGCGACCGCGCCGCGGTCGGGATAAATTATGTGGCGTAGCACGCTTTACTACATTCGCGCGCAAATGCAAGGAGTGTTTCCAGTCCCCGGGCTTTGTCTGTCACCCCGGCTTTGGTATAATGCCGTTCCTTAGTCCATACGAATAACCCCGTGTCCCGCATGAGCAACCATACAGATTGTGATTATGAACCGCTGGTTTTTTTTCTGCTCCCGCTACGACAATGTCATCTGCTGTGCGCTATTGATTCCCATGGCCCTGTTCCTGGCGGCCTGTCGGGGGGAGGAGTCGCCTGACACCCTCGCGGAATCCCCTGGGGACGCAGCGCCATCAGAGGCAGATTTCGCCACGTCCGAGTCGGCGGCAAGCCCGTCCCCACTGGCCAATCAGGCTATATCGGCGCAACATAGCGTGGCTGAACTCCCCTATTTACAGTACGACGCCCCCGCCAACCCAAACGGCAGCTTCGAAGAAAGCCGTCTGACCGGCGGAATACCGGGCTGGGAAATAGAATCGGCCTCCGGGTTGCGCTGGCGGCAAAGTGGGGGCGCCGCCCTGGACGGGAACTACGCCATGCTGTTGGAAGGCCCCGCTACCGCCTCGGAAGACACAGACACGACCACCCGCCTGCTTTCGGAGCCGCTCGCAGCACAGCCCGGTGACCTGGTGCAGTTCAGCGCCTGGATCATTACCGATACGCCAGCCGATGCGGTTCCAATGATTTATGTCGAGGCCGAGACACCCGGAGGCTGGGAACGTCTCACGCCCTATCCCCACCGCAACGAAGCGCCTGCCGGACAATGGCTGCCGCTGAGCAAGACGGTCGTTGTGCCTGGTGACGTGACGCAGGTGCGGCTGGTGGCGGAGGCCGACGCCGCGGCGGTGGCCCAAGGCAACCGCTGGTTTGTGGATGCGTTCCACAGCAAGATTGTTTCGCTCAGGGACTATGTCGCACAGCATCGGGAACAGCCCCGTCTGGAAGACATCTTGCTCTATGGCATGGACACCCTGCGCCAATCGCCGCTCGGTAGCTACGGTTCGGAGACGGTGCACACCCCGAACATGGACCTGGTGGCGCATGAGGGCATCACCTTCCGCCATGTAATCGCCAATTCCCCCTGGACCCGGCCTTCCTTCGCCTCGATCTTCACGTCGCTCTAT
>SKJD01000255.1 GCA_007116095.1 Candidatus Hydrogenedentota bacterium | reverse complement strand
TGGTCATGGTCATGGTCATGGTCATGGTCATGGTCATGGTCATGGTCATGGTCATGGTCATGATCGTGATCGTGATCATGCTCATGGTGATCATGGTGGTGATCATGGCCACCGATGTGCTCGAACTTAATCTCCTGACCATGCGTTTCGTCAAAGAAGTCGACCGGATACTGCGCATCATCGCCGAAGTTGATGTACAGGATTTCATGGCTATGATCACCATGCCCCTGTATCATCGCCTCCCAGATGCCTTTTTGAGAAAAAGGCTCGAAACTCAGATCTTCATCCTCGTCCGGCCAGTAGTTGGTCCATGTAAAATCAATCGTGTGCGGGTCCACCGACTCATCGATAACATAGCTGCCCTGAAAGACGGGATACGCCGGTACGTCCTCATGTTTGTCCGCCATCATGGCGTTCGGCCCACCGAAAGGCCCAAAATATTGCACCGTACCATGATCGTGGTCATCGCCCTCCTCGAAGTGGATTTGCTCCTCTTCAAAGCTATGGGCATCATGCGGGCTTACCCGCTGCCATTGCCCATCCAGCTCCGGGTGATCATGGTGGTGGCCATTACCCGGGGGGCAACCCATCAAGGCCAGCAAGCACAATAGAGGCACAACCCCAAACAGCAAACGCGAAAACACGGTCATCCTTCATTCCTCCTTGTTCTGAAGCGATACATGATAATCAACTATCAATTAGCTGGCAAATGATAATGCATTATCGCTATTGATGTCAACCCCTTTTTCACTTTTTTACCCATGCTTGGGAAATGCGAGGAGGCGCCATTCATGTTACAATGAATTAGCAACCAATGGAGGTGCATGTGATGCGTAAGACATTGTCAGGCCTAATCTTGGCCGGGCTGCTCAGCAGTGGCTGCGGACTGGAGCTACTTACCACCGCTGCGATACAAAGCGAACTACAAGGACGACAGGCCGAAGAAATGACTCGCCAGGTGCAGCGCCAAACCGAAAACCTGGGCATCCCAGCCGAGGATGTGGAAAAGATGGAGGCAATCCGGGAAGCCATCAATGAATATGGCATGGCTACAGGCTTCTATCCGAATACGCTTGAGGACTTAACGCCACGGTATCTGGCCGAAACGCCGCGCACGGCCTCCGGTGAAGCATTCATCTACAATAATCAGAACGGTTTCCTTGGGCATCCCCGCCAGCAACACACCCAGACGGCCGAGACGCCTGGAACACCGGGCAGCGGCATAACGCCGATGGGCGGGTACATGACCGGTTCTGGCGTGCGTGAAGCCATGCCCCAGCAGGGCGGCTCGGCCTTGAGCCGCACCGGTGGCTACGCCCGGGAAGGCGTCCAGGGCACAACCGACGAATACAGCGACCGACAAATGCAGCAAATCGAGGAGCTGGGATTCTAAACATTGGGTGTAGTTCTGATATTACCGCCAGAAAAACACATTATCAGACAATTGCGAATAGTTTTCTTTAAAAAAGCGAGGCTATAAAGTCGTTTGCCGGAAAAAATCGGTGATTTTTTGTAGAAAACCCCTGAGACAACCCCAATCGTCATTCCTGCGCAGGCAGGAATCCAGGATTGCGTGAAGACAATAACAAACAGAAACAAACAGCATAACCTAACTCAGCGTCTCAAGGCAGGTTAAACGTATCCCGTGTTACGCCAAGGCACTGGATGCCTGCCTGCGCAGGCATGACGTGGGTGGGGAGCCCACCCACGTGGTCGAAACCAAGGTTCGCCCTGGGCGCCCACAGGGGGGCGCCCCTACGTAATCATGTATCGAAAAGATCGGTAATATTAGAACTACACCCTAAGCATTTAACTCTTCAACGTTGACGAAGCTCCATCGTCACCGCGGCGACGCCTACGCTGCCTTCCAGGTTGCCGGTGCGGGTATACGTTGTGCTGGCAACGATCGCTGAACCTTGGCCGCCCGCATGCCAAGGCCCTGGAATAGGCGGGTTGAGGGGATTCGTAATGTTAAAGTGCGCGATCGCCCAGCCGGCCCACCCCATCGGTGTTGGTGGTAATGTCATGGGTTCATTTTCCGGGCAATACAACGTGATACGTTCCGTGGGCATGGGGCCGAAACCAAGTCTCACATCGAGATCGGTTTTCTCCGGTTCAATGTACAGATATAAATTGATCCCTCCATCCTCATGCGGCGCAACCGTCGCACTACAATCCTCGTTGCCGGGCGTATAGGTCCCCGAAATGTAACGCAACATCCCTTCACCGTGGTAATAGCCGACATCTTCAAAATAATCGAGCAGGAAATTGGCGGTAAAATGGCCCGTGACCTCACTGTCATCACCCGGTTCCATGGTGATATAGGTCTCGAAATCCAGCAACAGCTCCGGAAACTCATAATGGCTTACTGTCAGATAGGCGCGATCAATGCCCACACCACGAACCCGCCGGACAATGGCTTCTATGGCGGACCATTGGGGCAACAAATCCCGCACCACCACTTCCACATAGCCATCGGCAATATCCCACAAGGTTTCTCTGCGCAATAATAGTGGCACTTTCTCTTCGTTGGCGTAATAAATGGCGCGAGCGGTACCATTGCTGCGCGTAGCGTTATCGCGAATGTCCAGGCTACCGTGTTCAGGCAATGCGCCGCCAACCGACCAGGTAACAGGCTTTCCCCCCACCGGACCGTTTTCCGGTAAGGGTTCCAAACAGGCCACCCCGATAGCCATGCGAGAGGCATTGTTGTGTGGCACAAAGTCGAAATGCAGTTCGGCGATAACATCACTCCAATATTGGCGTACTTCCGGATTTTCCGGACGTCGGTACCAGATGGCGTCCCCATCCAGATTCAATTCCAACTGATAACTGTACAATACCGTGGAAGCACAAAGAATTGCCCGGGCCGCATCGGCCTTCGACAGAGGAATTCCGAGAAGGTCACTGATGAAGCCCGTGATT
Organism: Candidatus Hydrogenedentota bacterium; assembly: GCA_007116095.1. Lineage (GTDB taxonomy): Bacteria > Hydrogenedentota > Hydrogenedentia > Hydrogenedentales > SCBR16-9 > SCBR16-9. The sequence goes on along the minus strand of SKJD01000255.1, from coordinate 1,874 downwards.
ACATTGCGCGCCCTGCTGCGGGTGTAGTTGCCGGCGGGATCCAGCGTGCCCTGCCATTTATTAAATTTCAGTTGGGGCGGCTGATACGACAAGGCTTCCACCAGGTAATCCAGGTCGGAATTGTCCGCCTTTTCTTCACCTGCCATGAGAATGCCATACAGCAACAAGGTAAATTGCACCGGATCAAGGTCGTTGTCACCCCATACCGGATCAACGCTCCCTCCAAGCCACGCTGCGCGTTCATGCCCCAGGTAAAGCACCAGCGCGGGCAAGACTTCTTCAAGTTCCAATTCTGGCAATTCCAGCAAGGGAGCAAAGCCATTGGAAAGATGTGCTACCGATAGCGGGCCTTCGGGGTTCTTGGCGTAGGCGCCCAATTCTTCCGCTTGCGCCACCAGCGAATCGAGTGGAATAAAGAAACCCTGCTCAAAGCCATTGGCCATGGCCTTCACCTGGTCTTCGAGCACCAAGGGGTAGCCTTCGTCAATCAAGGCAAACAAAGCATGCTCCGACTGCGCCGGATCCTGATACATCCCAAGCGCATTAAACAGGTCGCGAATTATCGGTACAGCATCGCCCCCCGCCGCCAGGGTCTCGTAGAGATCAGCAGCCATATCCGCGAGTGCTTCGGCGGGAAAATACACGGCACTAATAGGCGTTATAGCAATAACGAGATTCACTTCACTACCTGGGGCGACTTCATCTCCTTCGTTGGGATTCTGGTGAACAACCTGCCCCTGGGGAACGCTCGTACGGGTCTCTTCCGTGATAGTTCCCACTTGCAGGCCAGCGGCTTCAATCGCAGCTTCGGCATCGGCTTGGGTCATGCCCAGGACATTCGGAACGCGTATGCTATCCTCATCTTCGTCGGGCGGTGGACAACCGGTAATGAGCACCCCCAGCATTGGCAGTAAAAGGAATGAAAACAAGCATGCCTGCATCATTTTTTTCATGACGCTATCCCCCTTTAATGGAAGGGCATAATTGCCCCCCTGACAATGGTATGCCTATGACTACGCACGGCTCAGCCCCTGATAAGCAAACTGCTTAGATTCAAAATGAATTTCGCTTAGACAACTCATAGTGATTATATCACAAATATCGCACAAAGCTTTTATGCGCACGGCCTGTACTATATCGTCTTACGAAGCTATACTCCCAGGGCATATTTTACTGTTCCGTCCCGATATGATACGCTATCCCTGCAAGCCAGACAGTAAGCAAAACATCGAATAATACGCACCAACGTGTAATGGAGGGGTAAAAATGCGACGCCGGGACTTTTTGAAATTTTCAGGGATGGCAGCCGCGGTAAGCTTGCTGGGCACAGGCAGCATGACACACTCCCCACGGGCCTATGCCGCGCGTAAGCCCAATGTTGTCTTCATCCTCGCCGATGATCTCGGTTGGGCGGACTTGGGCTGCTATGGCAGCAGTTTTTACGATACCCCCCACATCGACCGCCTGGCTGCCGAGGGCATGCGCTTTACCAGCGCCTACACCGCCAGCCAGGTCTGTTCACCCACCCGCGCCAGCATCATGACGGGAAAATACCCCGCCCGCCTGGACACCACGGACTATTTCGGAGCCCCACAGCCGGACACGGTGGACAACCACTGGACCCGCCACAAGCCGCTGCTGCCCGCGCGCTATGTGAACCACCTGCCAGAAGGCGACATAACCCTGGCCGATGCACTCAAAGAGGCGGACTACGCCACCTTCTTCGCAGGAAAATGGCATCTGGGTCCGGAACCCGGTTTCTGGCCGGAGGATCACGGCTTTGATGTCAATAAAGGCGGTCACGAACGCGGCGGTCCCTATGGCGGCGATCAGTATTTCTCACCCTATGGCAATCCCCGCCTCGAAGACGGTCC
>SKJD01000165.1 GCA_007116095.1 Candidatus Hydrogenedentota bacterium | reverse complement strand
GTCGCCCAAGCCGGAGCACAATGACCCCGCCGGAATAGCCAACATAGGAGTGGCGGATACTATTCGCACAGGCTTCGTCCACAGCGAGGACAATATCCTGGCAACGGGATTCCGGGAGCGCCAGCCCTTTCACGTAAGCATACACCATCTTGCGCACCGACTGGAGCAGTTGCGCGTCGGCCCGGAACTCCAGTTGGAGGTCCCAAACCGGTGTCGTAGCCTTGGCCATGATCAACGGTTGCCCCGGTAGCGCACGGCCAGGGCCGTACAATCGTCGTGGGGATGTTGCGGCGCGGTGAAAGCCTGCACATCGTCCAGCATGCCGTCCAGCATTATTTGCAAGGGGACATTGCCCCAGGCCAGCCCGGCCGCCTCCAGCGAAACCTCTCCGTATTCCTGGGGGGCGGCGTCTGGTGAGTCTGTGGGCTTGCGCGCCTCCGTAATGCCGTCGGTGAACATCAGCAATACGTCGCCGACATGGAGCTGATTTTCCTCATCCATCCAGCGCTGATCAGCCATCACCCCCGCCGGTATGCCGGAAGCATGGAAGAGGGGCTCGGCGAGTCCCTGGGAAAAGCGCATCACCGCATGGTGTCCGGCGTTCGCGCAGAGCAGGTGGCCGGTGGTCAGGTCGAGTCGAAGGTAGCAAAGCGTACAGAACATGCCGCGCTGTGCCCGCGCCACCAGCCGGTCGTTTAATTCGGACAGCACGGCGGAGGGGTAGGGCAGTTCCCGGGCCAGTAGGCGGAATTCCGCCACGAGCTGCGCCATCATGAGCGAGGCCGGGACGCCCTTGCCGCTAACATCGCCGATAAGCAGTCCGATACAGTCCAAATCCGGACGGACAAAGTCGTAAAAGTCACCGCCGACGGTTTTCGCGGGCCGGGTCGCGCCATAGACCTCAAAGCGGGGATCGTCTTCCGGCCAGTCCTTGACCAAAAAGCCTTCTTGAATAGACCAGGCCGTGGCGATGTCCTGTTCGATGCGCTGTTTCTCCAGCATATGCAGGTGCATCCGGGCGTTTTCCAGCGCCAGGCCCGCGCTGTTGCCCACAGCAGACACAAGCAGCCGATCCTCCTCGGTATAGACATGGCCGGGCCGGTCGGTGTCGAAGTACAGAATGCCCAGAATATCTGTTTTGGCGCGCAGGGGGACACAGAGGACGGAACGCAGCTTGAGGGAGAGGATACTTTCGGATACCGCGGCGTCGTCCTCAGACTCTGTGGGGACTTGATAGAGCACGCTTTCGCCATGTTCCAATACCCGCCTTGCGATGGACTGGCTGATGTGGATGCTTCCGTGCTCGGCGGGCTGCAAAACGCCGGACTGGATGCTGTGGACCCGGTCGCACTCCGGGCAGGGGAGTAGTTCGTAGTCGGAATTCGCGAGAAAAACCGCGCCCCGATGCGCGTCAATGGCGCCGTTCATCGTCTCCAGAATCTGATCGAGCAGATCGCAGGGCTCGTAATTGGCGGCGATGGTATTGACGACCCGGTAGACTGCGTTCAGGAGGATGGCCGTTTTGGAGGGTGGAGGGGCTGGCTGTTCCCGACCGGCGGCGTCCAGCAGGGTCTCCTGAAAGAGGGCGCCGGAGTTTGTGTCGGCGTCGTTTGCATCCGCAAGCTCCTCCAGATCGAAGCGGAATTCCGTGTTCCCGATTTGTAGCAGATCGCCTTGGCGCAAGCGTCCTTCCCGCATGCTGCGTTGATTCAACAGCGTGCCGTTGGTGCTGCCCAGGTCCCGCCAGTAGTAGCCGTTGTCCCGGGCCTGCACCTCCACATGCCTTCGGGATACGGCGTTGTCGTCCAGATAAATATCCGCCTCATCCCCGCGACCGATGACCAACGTGCCGACAATCGGCAAGCGCTTGCCATCCTCCGCCGCAACCAAATAGCCCTGTTGCAATCCACTTCCTCCCGCTGCATAGCGTTCCCAGTTAAAGAGACTCCAGCTTATGTGCGTCATTCTACCCGTAAATTCACACTTTGCTCAAGCCGGTGGGAAGGAAGGTTTGCAACTGGTTCCGTCAGCTTTCCCCGAATTCTCCGATCCAGGTTGGAACGTCGCCTTGAACCTTCAGGCCGATTTTGCGTCCCTCGGCGAAGAGGTGTATGGTGTCCAAGTCGAAATCCTGCGGTAATATCCGGATGTTGGCGATGTTGTCCATCGGAATCAGGATAGAACGGAGGCCTTCGTCGACGTCGACCGGCAAAGTCTGGCCTTTCATCTCGCCGGAGATGCTCATCTGGGAGCGCGAAATTTCCGGCTTTTCATGGGGGTTATAGATGAGCAGTCCTTTCCCTTCGATATGCACCAATACGTCATTCATGGAGATGACGCGGCCTATAAACACCCACATCTTCTGTTCGGCAAAGTAGCGTTTCTGGCGAATGCGCACGATCTCATTCTTAAGCATCTGCTTGCCCCCCTGAAGTTTTAAGTAAAATGCCATAATGAAATATTATTGACAGTATACGCTATATTTACAAAATATGCCAACTTTTTGGCTGGATGCGGTTGTACTGGACGCGATTGTGAAATTCAGAGAAAAACAATGCTGTTATGGTATATTCTCAGGTCATATTGGCGCGTGCGGGGTGGTACGGGGTATGCTATTACCAGTAAGCTGGAAAAACCGATGCGAAAAACCTTGGAATACACATGGCGGATAATAAACACAGTGATGATCCCTACAAGGCGTCTCCACCGGCCGTACCTGCGTGGGGCGGCGCCTTGGGGCGTTTTGTGCTATACGCAGGGGTGGCCCTGCTCTTTGTTCTGATGTTCTGGCAACCGGACATATCGACTGTGCTGCGGTACGTGGCGATAGCCATGATCGTTGCGGGGGTGGCGTTGTGGCTACTCAGCACAACCTCGCGCTTGCAGGCCCTGGAATGGCTGAAGAGCGGGTTGATCGCCCTGTTTTTGGCGTTGATTATCCGCTGGGGCATAGCCGAGCCGTATCGCATTCCTTCGGGGTCGATGGAGCCCACGCTGCTGGGCGATCCCCGGATATTCCGGGGGGACCGGGTCTTTGTCAACAAATTCGTCTACGGCCTGCGCTACCCCTTCATGAACCAACGCATCTGGTACGGGCAAGAACCCCAGCGTTGGGAATTGGTGGTTTTTAAGTCGGTTGAAGATGATGCGGAACACGGGACCCTGGTCAAACGTATTGTCGGGATGCCGGGTGAGCATGTTCATATTCGCGAGGGCAAAGTATTCGTTGACGGTGAAGCGCTGGAAATTCCCGACTTCATGTCGGAGGACACCCGCTATACCGCGCCAGCTTTCGGCTTCAGTCAGATGCGCTATGGGGTGCTGGAAGACGAAGAATACAGCGTCATCCCCGAGGACCACTACTTCCTCCTGGGCGACAACAGCGGCAACAGCCGGGACGGGCGCTATTTCGGCTGGGTGCCGAATGAGCACTTGGTGGGCCGGGTGTTCTCGATCTGGTGGCCACCCTCGAGTTGGCGTGATTTCACCGGATTCACCCAGACCTGGTGGTGGCGCAGCTTCCTGGGCTTGATAGGTTTCTGGATTGTGGCCCGGATCTTTGTAGGTCGTTCCTGGGTAATCCGTGCTGAGCAAGATGATCGCCTGGAACATCTCTATGTCCATTTTCTGGCGTTGGGCCTGCGCATCCCCTTCACGCGCTTTTGGCTCTATCAGTGGGGCAAAGCGGAACGGGGGGACGTCGTCCTGTACTGGCCCTCCGGACTGCCCGAGCCGCAACTGGGCCGTATCGCCGGGCTGCCAGGTGAACAGGTCACCCTGGTCGGCGGAAAATTGCATGTCAACGGGGAACCCGCCGACGGACCACAAGGACTGATTGCACCGTTTTACCCGATGAATGAGAAAGACGCCAAGTACGGAAAGCCGGGTAAGGAAACCCGGGTGCCGGATGGCCGCTACTATATCCTTACGGATCAGACCCTGGGCGGCCCGGCTCCGGACAGCCGCACCCTGGGCTGGATTCCGCAGCAGCGCCTGGTGGGGGTCGTCAAGGCGACCTGGTGGCCATGGTCACGGCGTGGTCGGACCCATTGAGCCGTTCCATGCATGACATGCTCGGGGTGTATATCCACATTCCGTACTGCCGGACGCTTTGCCCCTACTGCGACTTCGTGAAAACGCGCACGAAAGGGCAGGTACCCACGGAGTTTGTCGACGCCTTGCTGCGGGAGATGGCGGCCTATGAGGGTCCCCGAGACGCGGGGAGTGTCTTTTTTGGCGGTGGTACGCCTTCGTTGCTGGCGCTTGAAGATTTGGCGCGGATTCTCGAGCAACTCCACCGCAGCTTCCGACTGGACAGCCCGGAAATAACCCTGGAGGCGAATCCGGACGACATGTCGCCTGAGCTTTTACAGGGTTGGCGTGCGCTCGGGGTTAACCGCGTCAGCCTCGGTGTGCAGAGCTTCGATGACGGCGTATTGCGCTATCTTGGCCGACGGCATGACAGCCAGGCCGCGCGACGCGCCTGCGATTGGGTGGCGGCGCAGTTTCCGAACTGGAGTCTGGACCTGATCTTCGGGGCGCGATCCCGTATCGCCTCCGACGACGCCACGATGCTTCGCGCCTGGGAGGTTACCCTGGCCACCGCGCAGGCCTTAGCGCCGCCGCATTGCTCGGCCTATGGATTGACCTACGAAGCGGGCACCCCGTTTGCCCGACGTCGGGAGGATGCGGTGGACGACGATACCTACCTGGAACTCTTCCAGATGGCGGAGGCCGCGTTGGCGGACTACGACCACTATGAAATCTCGAACTATGCCCGACCGGGCCATCAGGCCCTGCACAACCTCTTCTACT
>SKJD01000066.1 GCA_007116095.1 Candidatus Hydrogenedentota bacterium | reverse complement strand
CGCAGATCGAAGTCGGCTTCCTCCGTCACGCCGTCCAACAGGAAATCGCCGGTGTATTCCAGCACGACGTTGTCCCAGGCCTTCTCGGTCTGTAATTGGAGCCGGGTTTCCCCCAGGACGAAATCCCGCGGTTGGGCCGGGTCGTCTTGTATGCGCACGCCGGCGCGGGTGTCCCAAAAGCCGTGAATTGGCAGGGGGAAGGCGTCCCGGAAGCTGCGGCGTTCCGTGTCCTCTGTGTCTACATCCGTCGCCACATCGCTTTCCGGAGCCAGTCCGGGCGGCAGGGCTGGTTCGCTGGACGGCGCTTCCGAGGGAGCCTCCGAGGGTCCGCTGAGTCCTGGGGGAAGCGGCGGACCGGAACTGCTTTCTGCATCGGACGTTTCCGCTTCCGGCGCGGCAGGCCCGCCCAGTCCCGGCGGGAGTGAGGGCTCCGACGATGTCCCGGTATTCTCCGGCGCTTCATCTTGCGCAGGCCCGGCGAGTCCCGGCGGTAAGGGTGGTTCAGCCGCCAGGATTCCTACCGGGAAGAAGCCGGCGGCGGCCAAGGCCGCCACCAGCATCAGCTTGTATAGTGCATGTGTCTGCATGGTTTTCCCCCTCCTGCTTGTTGTCGTGGGCTCCCGAAGAGGCTACCGGATATGCTCACGGGGCGCCCGCCGCAGGTAACGTTCGGTGAAGATGTCTTCCGGCAGGTCCACATTGTACTCGACACTCTGGTAGGTATTGATCGTCTTGCCGCCGCTACGCAGGTCCGACATCTGGGCCTTGATCACTGTCGGGAAGCCCGCGATCGTGTCCACCTCCAGCACCTCGTACTTCCGGTAGACGTCGCCGCCGCGATCATATTCGATCACCACCGGCAGGAAGGTTTCCTTGTGAATCCACATCGTGAAGGAATCAAACTCCACGGCGTCGGGATTTTTCGGCGTGTTCTTCAGGACATAATAGGTGTCCGTGGTTTCCACGAGCTCCTGGTCATCCTCCTCCGGACTACGCCCCGAGACATCTTCATAGAAGAAATTCGAACCGGCGAAGCTGGTGCGTTCGTCGCCCGCCGCGATCCGCCGTGTGACGTCCAGGGCCGGCAGGTAGAGCCAGCGGTCATCATCCTCGCCGGGGTACTTGTGCACCATGAAGACCATTTCACGCACGTCCGAGGGCCGGTGGAAATACACATAGAACTTCTGGTCCCGGTTGTCGTCGCCGATGTTCTTGCGCAGGATCGTCAGCTCGCGTTCGCGTGTGCGGCCTTGGCTGTCTTCGATCTCCATGTGGACCCGGGCGCGGCCGTCTTCACCCTGATAATACGCCGCGGTGTTGGTGCGGTTCACAATCTCTTCCACACTCAGGTCCTGGGCCGGGGCGTTGAATGTCCCCAGGCTCAGCGCCAGGGCAAACAGCAGGGCAGGGAGCCACCGGGTCGAGGCCGTTGCTTGGGTCAAGGTCTGTTTCGTTTTCATAGTCGTAACCTCCATTCTTGGGTACTGCAACAGGTCCGGACTGAATTAGTCCGTTCCCTGGCTTGGGTTCTTGCATTGCTCACGACGGGACATCAGGTAGCAGCCCACAAAGAGGATGGGCAGCACCACGAGGCTGATATAGGTCAGCCAGGTCCAGCCTATGGTCAGGAACTGGTGAATGTTGATGGCCACCAGGGCCACCGCCGCCACACTCGTCAGGATACAGGTGCCGCACTGGCAGAGTATCGAGCAGGCCCGGGTTTGCGGGAAGAGCAGCGGTTCCAGGTATTTGATGATCGCGGGCAGCAGCACGAGTGTGGCCAGGCCGGAGATCAACAGGATCGAGGCCAGGAAAAAGCCGACCGTGACATACGGCAGCAGCGGCGCCAGCAACAGCGGCGTGAAGCCGACGGCGATGATGATTACGTTGCGCGCAATCGCCCGGGCTGGTTCGCCGAAGGCATGCACGTAGGCCTTCTTCCAGGTTCCATCTATCGCGTAGAGCTCCCGCGTTCGCACCAGGAAGTGGATGGCGAAGTCAATCGCCAGTCCCAGGGTCAGTGACGAGAGCACCGCGACGGGCATGTCGTAGTCCTTGCCCATGAGGCCGATCATGCCGTAGATCAGCGCAATGGTCAGGGTGAGGGGGATCATCGAGATCAGGCCCCAGAGCCCCGAGCGGAAGAGCAAGGTCATCATCAAAAGCACCACGAGGAAGCTGCCCATGAAAGCCTGGAGCATGCCGCTCACCATGCGCTCCTGCCAGATCACATTGATGTAGGTCAGGCCGAACCAGTCCGGCTCCAGGCCCATTGGCGGCGGGTTCTCTGCAATGTAGGCGTCCATCGCTTCCACGACCTGCGACATGTCTTTGTTGTCGCCGCTGGTGAGCTGCACCCAGATACTGGTCTCGGTGTAGTCCGGCGTCACGAAGTGGTACAGATCGTGGGGACGGTGGCTACTCTCGTAGGTCATCAGCGTCTGGGCCACCGCCTGGGTGCTGTCCGGAATGCGCATCTCGGCTGGGTCGCCCTCGAAGAGCTCGCGGTGTACGGTCTTCACGATGTCCGCAATGGAATTAGACTTGCCCACCGCGCCGGTTTCCAGCAGGGCCTGTTGCAGGTCTTCCAGATAGCGCAGGACTTCCGGTTGCTTGATGATTTCCCGCTGTTGCCGTTCGGCGTCCAGGAAAAAGCCCAGGTCTTCCCAGGCGTAAAAGTCTTCGTCTGCCACAGCGGCGTCGATCTGATCCTCGACATAGGCCGTCAGGCTGTCCAGCAGGGCAATGCGATCCGCCGCCGCATCCGTCTGCGTTTCCAGCTCCGCTTCAAACGTGGCCACCGCCGTATGCAACGCCTCGCGATCTTCCGGTTCCGCCGCCTGCCATTCCTGCAATCGCGCATGCAGGGCCGCGGATTCCTCCTGCACCGTCAGTTCCGACACCGGCGAACGCAGCGCGAAGTAGGCCATGTAGGTGCCGCCGAAGTGATCGTTCAGGACGCGATCAGAGACCCGGATCGGGTGGTTCGACTTGAACCAGCGCGTCGGGTTGTCGTTGATCTGAATCTGGTTGATGCCGTAGACCGCCAGCAAGAGGAGTAGGCTCGCCGCTACCAAAATCAGCTTGGTGCGTTGCTGGGTGAAGTGGCCCAGGGCGAGCATCGCCTTGGTCAAGCCTTTGGGCGCTTCCTCCGCTTCGCCTTCCCGCTTTACCACGCCGAAGTTCGCGAAGGATGCCTCAGGCAGCATCATGATGAAGGCCGGGATGAAGGTGATCGTCAAAAGCCAGGCCAGGAGCACACCGATGGAGATGAAGATACCGAATACCTGCACCGGCGGTATTGGCGTCAATGCCAGCGAGGCGAAGCCGGCTGCCGAGGTCAGTGAGGTGAAGAGCATCGGTGCGGAGAGGTGGTCCATCACCTCCGTAATCGTCTTTTTCCGGTTCCGCGATTTCTGGTAGCGGTCGAAGAAGTCCGACAGGATATGCACCGAGTCCAGCACTGCGATGGGCATGATGAAGATCGGGATCATCGAGCTCATGATATGGATCGTGTTCCCGCTGATCACCAGCAGGCCCATCGTACAGATCACCGAGACCAGCGCGACCACCATCGGCGAGAGGATCAGGTGCAGCTTGCGGAAGAAATAGAGCAGCAACAGAAAGATTACCACCATCGCCATCGGCGCGGAGATCGCCATCTGCTTGAACATCTCCACCCCGAAGGTGTCCTCCGCCACCGGCAGGCCCGTGATGTAATATTTTTCCGCGCCCTCCAGCGTTTCGATTTTGCCCAGGAGCTGCTGGTAGATCTGGTAGCTCAGGTCTTTCGAGGTGATCGGCAGGTACAACGCCAGCGCCTGGCCGTCCTCCGAGACCATCGTCCCGTTCAGGAAGGGGATGTTCATCGCGCGGTCGCGCACCGCCAGGGCCTCTTTCGCCGACTCCGGCGGACGTGGCATCAGCCAGTCAAAACGCACCACGCCCAGGCCGCCCTGCTCGATGTTGTCCACCAGCGACGGGGCGATCACATCGATCTCCACCACGCCCGCATTTGGGTCGTCCTGGCCGATGGTTTCCCCGCGCAGGGTCAACGCGAACTCCGTTAGTTCTTGGATATTCCCCAGGGTCTCCGGCGTGAAGACGCCCTCCGGGTGCTCCTCATTCACCACGCCGACCACGATCATGTCGTGCAGGTTCAGCAGCTCCTTCATTTCGTTATGAAAGATTCGCACCGCCTCGTCATGGCTCAGCATGTTCTCCGGGTCCGTATCCACCGCCACCGGGTGCAACCGCGAAAACGTCTCCGGCCACACACTCGGCAATAGCGCCAGTAAGGCCAGCACCACGGTCACCGCAACCATCACCAACGTCATTGCTTTGGGGTGGTGAATTGAATATACAGACAGATTGTGTACGAAGCGCATCGCGCTTACCCTCCTTCAGTCAGGGCCATGGGTTCCCGCAAATTATATAGCCGTATGCAGTTCCGCTACGGGAGAGGGTAGGCGGCATGCCATGACGTCGTCATACATCCTGAGTACATCCCCCGGGCGCCTGCGTTACGGTTCCGAACGATCCGATTCCGATTGCTCCCGACAGCCGAAACGATTTTCCACACACTGCAGAATCGTCGCCAGGCCGGGCTGTGCAATCCGGTAATACATACAACGCCCCCGTCGTTCGCTGGACAGCAGTCCCCGGTCACGCATGCGCATCAGATGCTCCGACGCCATGTGGCTGGGGATTTCGCACGCCTCCGCCAGCTCACCTACAGTGTACTCCCCCAGCAGAAGCATCTGCACCATCCGCAACCGGTGCGGATGCGCCAATAACTTCAGGCAATGCGCCGCCTCCT
>SKJD01000247.1 GCA_007116095.1 Candidatus Hydrogenedentota bacterium | reverse complement strand
CGCTCTTTATTGAATTGGAACCCAAGTGGGACAGCCTGTAGGCGGGATTGTCTGCTTGAGGAAATATTGCGTCGTTTGAAATAACAGGCGACGCAGACCATTATGCCCGAGTTAAAAAAGGAAGGAAGCTATGACCTATTCTCTGATAAAAAACCAATGCGCCATCAATAAGCGATTGCGTCAGCTCGGGATTATGTGCCTGTTGGCGGCGATACTCGGGACGCCTTGGGTGGCCGTGGGGGAAGCCCTGAGCCTCGAGGCCAAGGCCCGTGAGATATTTGAAACCAAAAAACATGCTGCGGTGACCATTCAAATGGTTATCAACATGCGTTTCTCGATGGGTGGCAATACCCAGGAACGAGAAAACAATGTGGAAGTGACCGGTACGGTCATCAGCCCGGATGGAAAGACGGTGGTTGCCTTGTCGGCGGCGGACCCCAGTGCGCTTATGCGTACGATGTCGGACGATGACATCCAGATGTCCATCGAGATCAATGATGTCAAAATCATGCTGCCGGACGGCGATGAAATAGACGCCCAGGTGGTGTTGCGGGACAATGATCTGGATCTGGCTTTTATCATGCCCCTGGAACGCCCAGAATCCCCGATGACCTATGCTTCACTGGACGAAATAGGAGAACCGGAACTCTTTGATCAGGTCCTGGCCATCAACCGGTTGGGCCGGGTGGCGAACCGAGTCTATAGTGGTTCATTGGAGCGGATTGAAGCCATCGTGGAACGTCCCCGGAAGTACTATATTCCCGGTAGCGAACCGACCAACACCGATATGGGCTGTCCGGCATTTACCCTGGACGGTGATTTTGTGGGTATTTTTGTCGTACGCGCCGTGCGGGACACTGGCGGCTCGGGCAGCAACATGATGCCGATCCTGGTGCCCGCCGATGAGATTGCCTATGCGGCCGAGCAGGCTCCGGGTTTTGATGACTAACACTGGACGGAATGACGCATGGAATAGGGTGCTACACCAAGGCGTTAGGCTATCTGAACGCACTTGATTCCATATGGGATAAGGCGCATTTGTTGCGCTACATTGTACATGTACAATTATTTTGGGGGCGGCCAAATGCGAGTCGCCTCCATTTTTTCGCCCGGCAACATGCAAGGCTGCTGTCCCGGGTAACAGAGGCATTATGACGGAAAAGTTTTTAGGCCCGGAACGAACCGCATTGATCACCGGCAGCGCCAAGCGTCTTGGGGCGGCTGTTGCGTACGCCCTGGCGAAGAAAGGGGTCCATCTTGCCCTGCATTACAACCACTCCCGTGAAGCGGCAGAAGGCCTGGCGGAGTCTCTGGAGACCTTGGGGGTCCGCACTGCATTGGTGCAAGGCGATCTCGCGGATGCCGACGCTGTAAAGCGTATATTTCATGATGCCGTCGCCGCGCTGGGTCCTATCGATATTCTGATTAACAACGCAAGCATCTTCCCGGAAGATGTGTTGGGCGAGGCCGCCCGGGAAAGCGTCCATAAAAATGTCGATATCAATGCCCTGGCCCCCATGATGCTTGGGCAATGCCTGGCCGCACAACAGCGCAATGGCGTGATCATCAATTTTCTGGATACGCGCATCCAGGACTATGATTACAAGCATGTCTCATACCACCTGAGCAAGCGTATGCTCTACACCCTGACCCGGATGCAGGCCGTGGAATATGCCCCGAAAATACGGGTGAATGGCGTAGCTCCAGGCCTCGTCCTGCCGCCAGCCGGAAAAGACGAAACCTATCTGAAAGACTTGGCCAGCACCAACCCGTTGCACAGTTATGGCGGTCCGGAGGACATTGTCGACGCCGTGCTTTACCTGTTGGACGCGACCTTTGTGACGGGTCAGGTGCTTTATGTGGATGGTGGAAGAAATTTACGAGGATCTATGTATGCCTGACATGCGAGACAAAATTCATATTCGGGATCTACTGGCGCGTTGTATCATTGGAATTTATCCGGAAGAGCGGGAAAATCTACAGGATGTCTATATCAATGTAACCTTGCACGCGTATTTCGGTAAAGCCTGTCTCAGCGACGATATTGTGGACACGGTAAACTATAAAGCCCTCAAGAAGGAGATCCTGGAGTTTGTCGAGGCTTCTTCTTACAATTTAATTGAAAAGCTGGCGGAAGAGATTGCACAGATTTGTCTCAAATATGATCGGGTAGCAGAGGTCGATGTCACGGTTGACAAGCCTGGCGCTCTGCGTTTTGCCCGGAGTGTGGCGGTGGAAATTACGCGTTATAACGATGAACCCCTCCCGTTCTAGCCATGCCTGCCCGCCAAGTCCGGTGGAAGTATGCATCGGGCTGGGGGGCAATATTGAGCCGGTCCGACATCTGGAAGGTGGGCTTCGCAGTCTGGGGAAATATTGTCGTTTGATAGCGCTGTCTTCGCTCTATTGGACGCCAGCCATCGGAAGGCCGGAGCAGCCCGATTACCTCAATGCCGCTTTGCTGGTGGAGACCAAATGTAGCCCGCAGGTACTGAAGCATGACGTGTTGAGCGCCATTGAGACTGCGGAAGGGCGTCGGCGGACTGAAGACGCCTATGCCGCACGCAATTTAGACCTGGATATCCTCTTGTATGCGGATTGGGTCCTATCGGACGGCGGCCTGCACATACCCGACCCGGATATACCCGACCGCGACTTTCTTCAGGCCGCCTTGCTGGAACTGCTCCCGGCGATTGCGTCTCAATCCATGGCGGCCTTGCTGCGGGCGCAATTACCCCCGTCTGCTTCGCTTGAACAGTATCGGCATCTGAAAAAAGATGTCGATCTAACCCGGAATATACATGAAAGGTTTGGTTTATGAATAAAGAACGCTTCGCATCTTTGATACGCGAGCTTTTGCTGGAAATAGGCGAAGACCCCGACCGGGAAGGCTTGCAGAAGACGCCGATGCGTGTGGCGCAGGCGTGGGAGTTCTTGACCTCCGGCTACCGTCAGGATGTGAAGACGATTATCAACGAGGCGGTCTTTAAGTCCGAATCCAACAACATGATTATCTCACGGGATATCGAAGTCTACAGCTTGTGCGAGCACCATCTCTTGCCCTTCTATGGGCATTGCCACATTGGCTACATTGCCCAGGAGAAGGTGCTTGGACTGAGCAAGCTCGCCCGCATCGTGGATTTTCATGCGCGCCGGCTGCAAATTCAGGAGCGGCTGACCGCGCAAATCGCCCGGGATATCATGGATGCGACGCAGGCGGAAGGGGTCGGGGTTGTGATTGAATGCCGTCACCTCTGCAGTATGATGCGGGGTGTACAGAAGCAGAATTCCATCATGACGACTTCCTCGGTGCTCGGAAGTTTTCATGACGACGCGATCACCCGGCAGGAGTTTCTGCATCTCATTGAACGTCCGGTTCGTTAATAGATATTTGGGGGCCGGATCGGGAAGCAACCAATTTCTGATCTTGGCAAGGGGAAAGGTAAGTAAAAAATCGTATGGAAACATTGGCCTTTTTAACCGAAGAAGAAGTTCGTCAAATCAAGGTGGCCTATGGCACTCCGGTTTATGTGTATGATCAGGCCACGCTGCTGGATCGCGCCCGGCAAGTGCTGGCTTTTCCCAATGCCTTCGGCCTGACCGCACGCTATGCCATGAAGGCCCTGCCTACGGCTGCGGTCCTGCGCCTGATGTCCTTTGTGGGCCTGCATATCGACGCCAGTAGCGGTTTTGAGGCGGAACGGGCGATGCGCGCCGGGTTGCCCGCCGGCCATATACAGCTCACCGCCCAGCAATTGCCGGAAAATCTTCGACAGCTCGTCAAGGCGGGTTGTTTATTTAACGCCTGCTCCTTGCATCAGTTGGAAAGCTACGGGATACTGTTTCCCGGCAGTGAGGTCTCGGTGCGCATCAATCCTGGGCTGGGTTCCGGGCATAGTAACCGCACCAATGTTGGCGGTTTGTCTTCGAGCTTTGGCGTCTGGCATGAGCACCTGGATGAAGTCTTCGCCATCGCAAAGCGCCATGAGCTGCGTATTACCCAAATGCACACGCATATCGGTTCCGGATCGGACCCGGCGACTTGGGTGCACTGCGCTGAACTTTCACTCGGAATTGCCGCCCGCATGCCGGAGATGCAGACCCTCAGCCTTGGCGGGGGCTACAAGGTCGGGCGTATGCAGGGAGAGCCCGGCGCCGATTTGCAGGCCATTGGCCGGGAAATTGTACCGATGTTTGAGGCCTTCGCGGAACGTCATGGCCGCAAGCTGCACCTGGAAGTGGAGCCGGGGACCTGGCTGGTGGCCCATGCCGGCGCATTGGTTTGCGGCGTGATGGATGTCGTGGACACCGGTGCGAAGGGCCAGCGCTTTTACAAGATCGACGCGGGCATGACGGAAATTCTCCGTCCTAGCCTGTATGGTGCGCAGCATCCCATAGTCGCTGTACCCCAGGACCTTGGGGCGCGTGGGGAGGCCGAAGCCTTGGTAGTGGGGCATTGCTGTGAAAGTGGGGATATTCTCACGCCGGAGCCGGGCAACCCCGAAGGGCTCCAGCCACGGCGACTGAAGGCAGCCCACATCGGTGATTTGATTGTGATCGAAGCCGCCGGGGCCTACTGCAGCGCCATGGCCGCCAAAAATTACAATGCCTTCCCGGAATGCGCCGAATTGCTGCGTACCCGCCCCGGTGAATTTAAGCTAATACGTCGCCGCCAGACCCTGGACCAGTTGCTGCAGAACGAATTGCTGGATTGAGGGCTTCCACGCCAAGCGCAAACATTTTCTCATTTCGACGGGGCAGGATTATCCAGCCCCGTTTTCTAATTGGTGGTTGCATCAGCTTTTTTCCCGCTTCGTTTACGGATGG